>JBGSMR010000336.1:0-12681 GCA_041740065.1 Chthoniobacterales bacterium | reverse complement strand
GAACCCCGTGTCAGAAAACGCCGCCCAAAAAATTACCGCCTCCTGACCAAACCCCGCAGCAATATGGGTCCCTTGCCACACCGAAAGGTCGGCCGCGAAAATTATCCCAAATCTCCCTTAAGTTAGCGCCATTCGGGTCAGTGTGCATATTCTTGCATTTCCAGAATGCCGATCCATGTCAATACGCGACTTTTTAGAAGGAAACCGGGCGCAATCGATTGGAATCCACGAAGGTAAGTTGTCATACTGCCGACATTGCCTATGCACACAGCAAAAGATCAGCATCGGCTTCGTCCGCCGGAGGCGAACTTGGAACACATGCTGCCGAACAATTGCAAGAATATGCACACTGACCCCATTTTGCCAAGGAATCGCGACGGGAGGCGAAGGTGTCGTCGGGTTCGGCGCGGTAGGGAAGGGTATAGTTCGCATGCGCCACGCAGGCGGAGAAAGACGTTTACTTCAGCGGGCCGGAATCACAGAAGTAGACTGGCTTTTACGCCAGGGACATTCTCGTTCGGTTCCAAGGGAGCTGGTTTCACGAAAAGGCCGCGACATTTCTGATGCCGCGGCCGGTCCCGAATGATCGGTGGTTGAAAGCAGGTCGGACTACTCGACGTTGGCGCCCACGACGGCGGCCATTTGCATCATGTTGATCGTCTGGCCTTCTTTCATGCTGGTCAGATCGGTAAGGTTGCCGGACTTGCTCGTCGACTTGGTGTTCTTGAAGACAGGGAGGAGCTTGGCGTCGGCGACGATAAATTTACCTGCGCCTTCGGGTTTCCCGTTTTCGGTTTTGGTTTGGAGGTTGTTGGCCTTGATGTAATCCCAAAGTTTCTTGGTGATTTCGGTCCGTGGAAGTTCCTTGGCTCCCAAGAAACTTGCCAAGTCACTCTTGATTTTCACCGGGCGATTGAGTCCTTTTTCTTCTGACATAATGGTTTTTGATTCGATTTGAGGTTTGATGATTTGTTTGTTACTGGGAGTGGCTGTCAAGGTTCTGACGTCCACGGACGACGACACACTACAGGTTAGAGCGCTGACACTTCAAGATTGAGTTTCGGGGAGAAACGACCGTCGCGTCAAGCCGGAGTCATATGGAACCTGGGCCAGTTGCGACTACGAGTCTGCAAGGTGAATCCGACTGGCCCGGAGGCAATTCGCATTGCTGGCGAATACTCCATTGCGAGGTCCACCTTAGCCTGGTCACGGCGACCGGTTACTTCGGAG
Source organism: Chthoniobacterales bacterium (assembly GCA_041740065.1). Taxonomy (GTDB): domain Bacteria; phylum Verrucomicrobiota; class Verrucomicrobiia; order Chthoniobacterales; family JAATET01; genus JBDNGG01. Next base: position 11,451 of record JBGSMR010000336.1, on the reverse strand, counting down.
CGCAGGCGGTGTCTGTTTCGATAATGAGTGCATTGGTTTTGCGAAAACTCGTGGCTTCCTCCTCAAGTGTGGCGAGTCGCTGTCGCGCGCTGATGGGGAGCTCCAGAACGGGTGAGGGGATTGCGGAATCGGCTTCCGCGGTGCTGTCTGGGATGTCATTCGTGGGTGGAACGGGCGAGAGCACCTGATCGATGAGTTGCTGGATCGCCGTGTTGATGAGGATCTGACTGGCTCGTATCTGCCTCGCTGAGAGCGACGCGCCAGGAGCGTCGAACCAGGACTGGATCAACGGGGATGGTTCAAGGTTACCATCCAGCAGGCGTGCATCGATTGCAGTATTGAGTCTCCCACGCTCGCTGCGAATGGCCAATGCGAGATCGGACAGAGGGCGGGATAGGTTTAATATGGTGCGAAAATCCTCGCGCTCTTTTGAAGACCAAGTGTCGCGTTTGATGCCGGTGAGGATGCCGGAGCAAAAGATTTCTAGGAGCTTGCGACGGCACCGCTGGGATTCGAGAAAAGGCTCGTTGGCGACGGAATCGGCCAACCGCGCCACAAGCAGGAGGTCCTCCGCTGCCGATTGTGAGTTACCGGTCGAAATTAACGTAACTGCACGGATTGCCAGCCAGTCAGCCGTGGCTTCCAGCACCTGCAAGTGTGGCAGCGTGGGTGGGTCCACCTGGGAGTAGTCGATGGGAAACCTTGCCCCTGCACGAACGGCTGCGGATTGAAGCACCGAAAAATCGAGGCCCAGTTCATTAAATCCTGCCAGTATCCTATCGCCGGGAAGGAGATAATCTGTCTGCGGATTCGTGACCCCTGCGGTCGCCATCCGCGAAGCAATGGATTCGAGCGTGGCGCGGTCTGATCCTTCTGCGGATGCATCAAGGAGGGTGTCGACGGTGAGTCCCCTGCCCGGATCGATGACCATTTGAAGCAGGTCTTTGGTGTCTGTGAGAGGGGTTGCATTCGTGAGTGGAGCGAAGAGAGGGTCCGCAAAAAAATTAGCGTCTGGCGGGATCTCAGCAGGAACGAACGACTCGAAATAAATGGGTTCGTCTTGCGAGGCGAGGTTGGCGGCGTAGGTCAGCCAAGCATTGTGGATCCCAATGCCAAAGCCATCCGTCTTGACGCCGATGACTGCAATTAACCCCGCGCTTACAATTCCCGAGGCGATCACGAGTGCGGGAAGAAAGCCGGACTTGCGCTGCCTTGACCTTCCCAGTCGGCGCCATTGGCTGATCGCGCGGAGGGGAGTTGGTGTGTGTCTCATGTGCGCTTGAGCATCCCGCACTTCAGAGGATCGGGCAAGCGCTTCCGTGTTCGATGGAAAAAACTTTGTCTTTCCCGTTGAGTGAGTTTGACATTAGTGGACGAAATCTGTGTGATCACAGGATATGACATGGCTAATCATCGCTGGTGGCGTTTTTGTTGGTAGTGCCCTCCAGACTCCCGAACTGCCCGATATGTATAACTTCACGCTTGCTGGGGAACGCGTTCTCGCTAGCGAGGTGGTTTGTCGCAACCGCTGGGGCACTCCAATGTTACCTGACGGCAAAGGTGGTTACAGTGTGATTGCTCCAATCAACGAGGAATTTATCGCACGCAGCCTGATAATTCCTCCAAAGACGTCTGGCCCGGTCTTTCGTCCTGGCGATGAGGTCGTAGAGCCTGTGCCAGTCAGCCAGTAATAGCGGCTATCGATCCATGCAGGAATCCGGTGCGCCCTGCGTGCCATTGGCGCCAGAATCAAAGGCATCTGCTGGCAGTCATCATCCGCCGCTGTCTTGGACGAATCCTGCTTGGCCATTGGAGATCGATGTCGGGTGCCACCGCGGGGCATTTATCGTCGAAATGGCACAACGATTCGCGAACGTGCGGTTTTTAGGAATCGAGCGGCAACGCAGCCGCGTCGAGCGGTGCAGAGCAAAAATTGACCGACTGTCCCTTTGCAATGCTCAGGTGATTCACGGCGAGGGACTCGGCGGATTTGATGTGCGTATAGAAGATCGATCTGTGGCTCGGATTCATGTTTCCTTTCCGGATCCTTGGCCAAAGCGGCGGCATCATGTGCGGCGCATGGTAAGTGTAGATTTTCTGTTACATGCCCATCGGCTCCTGATTCCGGGCGGCGAACTTCGGCTTATGACGGATGATTTGCCGTATTTTACCGCGATGAAAGAGGCGGTGGTCGAAACCAAGGAGCATTGGGCGATGATCCCCTGGGACGACGGGCGGGAGTTGGCCATGACCGAATTTCAGCGCAAGTTCGCGGCCAAGGGGCTAGTTCCGTTCAGACTGGCATTGCGCGTGAGTGGTTAGCAAGGAGTTCGCTATAGTGCCCTTCCAGCGCAGCAACTGCACGCGATTGCTCAAACTTTTCACGGACCGAATCTGCTGCCGATGCGCTCAATTGGGCATAAAAACCCGTTGACTCGGCGATTCGAAGAAGCGATCCCGTAAGCGCCTCTACGTCGCGCTCCGCCGTTAGAAGGCCGTCATGTCCGTCCGTAACCGCCTCGGGAATTCCTCCGTGAAGCGTTGCCACCACGGGCAGGCCTGTGGCCATGGCCTCCAGCATCGCATTGGGGACGCCCTCTTGATCTAGTTTGGGAGTCGTTTGGCTTGGGTGGATGAAAATGTGGGCTGCTCTGTAGAGCGTTGCTAGATTCTCTTGAGATTGAAACCCCGCGAAGACGACTGCGTTTTGAATCTCGAGCGTGGCTGCGAGTGATTGCAACTCGGTCAGAAGTCGGCCGTCTCCAGCGATCGTCAACCGAGCCTTTGGAAACCTAGCCTGAAACCCTGCGAACGCACGCAAGGACACATCGAGTCCCTTTTTTTCGATGAGGCGACACGCCTGAACCAAATGCCATGCGCCATCGGACGGTGCCGTGCGCGAGAAAAACGGGAACTCGTCTAGGGGGATTCCGGTCCGGTTGATTCGAATCTTTTCCCTAGGACATCCCAGTTCGACGAGGCGGGATGCGAGCGATTCGCTCCGAGCCAGGACCATCGGCAGGGTTTGAAGCAACTCAGTGAGGCTCCGGTTATAGTGCGGATCCGCTTCGCGGAGCATGATGTCCATGCCATGGAAGGAAACGAGCGATGGCCCGGTCCAATTGCGAAGAAATGGCAGCAGATGCACGCCCGTATGACCGAAATACACATGGAGCAGGTCTGCATGGCGGCGTCCCAGTGCGGAGCAAAGTTGGTCATATTCCCCCCGATAGAAAACCGCCTCCATCCTGCGGATATATTTTTTGTGAAACCGGGCGAGGAAATTGATTCGAGGCCGCGGCAAAATATCGACGTCAGCAAACGGGAAAGTGTCTGAGTTCTCGCGCGATTTCGTGAGAATAAAAGTCTGGAATTCTTTCAATCCTGTGACCTGACGGTAGATGTGTCGCATCTCCGGCTTGAGGAAGGTGGTGCAGTAGCTAGCGACGACAGGCATGGTTCGGACTTCAATAACACCATTCAGACTGCCCCCGCGACCAGACGAAAATCATGTTTTGTATTTCGATAACCGGTGATGAGTGGTGCATCGTTATTGTCGAGTGGTTGCATGACAGGATTGACGCGTGGCGCGTAAGAGTCATCTTCTCCGCAAATATATGGCTATGACCGAAGGTGAATTTGGCGGAATGCGTGGATGGGCGAAACGGGTGGTGGATGCGCCACGATTTCAGCACTTTATTCTTGGGGTGATCTGCTTGAATGCGGTCACGCTGGGATTCGAGACGTCCGCTGCAGTCATGCAATCCCCGGCCGGCCAGGTTTTCAAGGTTTTTGATGCTGTCGCACTCGCGATCTATTGTGTCGAGTTGTTGTTAAAAATGTTCGCCTATCGAGGGCGTTTTTTCCGTGAGGGATGGAATTGGTTTGATTTGATCATTGTCGGAATTGCGCTGATTCCTGCCTCGGGTCCCCTTGCGGTTTTTCGGGCGCTGCGGATTTTGCGGGTGCTACGGTTGTTTTCGGTGGTGCCGCAGTTGCGTGTGGTTGTTGAGGCCTTGCTGCGGGCCATGCCGGGCATGACATCTGTGATCGTGGTGATGTCGCTGGTATTTTATGTGGCCGCAGTGGCAGCGACTAAATTGTTTGGCGCGGGTTTTCCTGAGTGGTTTGGATCCCTGTGGAAGTCCGCTTACTCGCTTTTTCAAATCATGACGCTCGAAAGCTGGTCAATGGGTATTGTACGGCCGGTGATGGAGGTCTATCCTTATGCATGGATATTTTTTGTTCCATTCATCGTGGTGACGAGTTTTGCGGTGTTAAATTTGTTTATTGCGTTGTTGGTTAATAGCATGAACGCGCAGCACGACGCCGAGATCCATAAAGAGGCCGAAGCTACCCGCTCCGCTGCGGAAGATGCTTCCAATCATCTTCTGCGTGAGCTGACTGCTATACGCTCGGAGTTGGCAGAAATCCGGAAGAACTTGCCGCAAGAATGAACCGTCCGCATAAATCGATCACAAAGAAGGTAGTTTTTACTTTCTGCGCCATCCTTCTCGTCACCGGGTTGGTATTTGGCCAGAAGATCCCGGGAATTCCGAGCCTGACGGGGTCATCCACGCCGCCGCCGACTGAAGCGACGGATGTCCCATCGGCGAATTTTATAAGTCCTGAAGAAGCGTTGGCACTGCGGGAGGCCGCCGTTGCGGAAGGACGCGACGTCTTTGTTACGCGCACCGGTGCGACCCCGCAGGAGTATGACGAGTATTTGGAACTGCTCGCGGGTCTGATCAGTGTGAATGAATTGGCGAACGTGCGTGCGATCGCAACGCCGGAATTCAGCGCTGAAGCAGCGCGTATCGAGACGCTGATTAGGGACTTTCAACCGCCGGACATCACCCCGGAGAACGCGCTCATTATCTACGATGATGCCCGCAGTTCGTCCCGGATGGCCGAGACGTGGTCGCGGATTATTGCGGAATTTTCAGAGAGCGAGGCAGCGCGAGAGCAAGAGGCATTCAATAGCCTTCGGCAACGGCAGCAAGCGCTAGACGCTTTACTATCCACCGCCGACGGATCACCCCGGCAGAAATGGCTCGAGGAATTGCAGAAATTGAGCGTGTCAGCTGCATTTGCCAACTACGAGGTTGCCAAAAATTCGTCGTTGCGCGACGCGGATGCCCGGTTGGAGACACTCAAGAAAGATCTCGATGATCTGATAGTGCAACGAATACGTGACCGGGTCACGTTTCCACAGACTGTGCTCGACGAGCGGTTGCAGCAGATCCAGGTGCGTGCTGATTCAGTTATCGATACAGGTTTGGCGCTGGCTAATAGACTCACTAAGGCGACGGCAGGGCTTGGTAATAAGAACCCTGCCAACGGTCCAGGTCACTGGTCGACCGCGCGAGTGAACAGCATCCAACGCCAGTTGGAAGCGAACAATTTTGAGCGATTGCTGTTGGAGATCCAGACGAGCCTATGGCGGGATCGCTTCAACCTGTGGAATGGGGGAAATGAACGCAGCTTTATGACCGCTAGGACAGCGGTGGAGTCGGTGATTCGTGACCTTCAGACGTGGCAACCCTTGGTTACAGCGCGCTTGCAGGATGTGCGGAAGCAACAATCGGACGCGCTTGACAATGCTCCATCTGAGGCCGCGGTCCCACCCCAGTCGGTTGTCGATGAGTTTGCCGCTGAAAAAGTGATCATCGACAGCTTAGCGCGCGCATTTGGTGACGTGCAAAGCCTTGCTGACGTCACTCGGATGGATATCACGGAGCGGGAGTCACGGGGGGTCTCCCAGCACGTCGAGCGAACGGCCGTGCGGTTCTCGGGCCTTTTTTCCACGATGTGGGAATTCCCGCTCTTTGAACTGAACGACTCTTACACCGTCAACAATCAGGTAATCGAGCGAAGCAGCAGTGTCACCGTGGGAATGCTTGTCTCTGCGCTTCTCCTCCTCGGGATCGGGGCATTTTTCTCGTCGCGGTTTTGCAAGTGGTTGAGTGCCCGATTGAGAAAGCGTTTCCGGCTTGAAGATAATACGGCGGTGATGATTGAGAAATTCACGCACTACACGCTTGTCGTAGTTTTTCTGCTTGTGGCGTTGGGAATCGTGAAAATTCCTCTTACGATTTTTGCATTGCTTGGAGGTGCTACGGCAATAGCCATCGGTTTCGGGGCGCAGCAGTTGTTTAATAACCTGATAAGCGGAGTGATTCTGTTATTTGAACGCCCAATCCGCATCGGGGACCGAATTGAGGTGGAGATGCACAGCGGCACAGTCACGTCCATCGGGACTCGCTGCTCGAGGTTGCGGCGGCCGGATGGCGTAGAGATCCTGATTCCGAACAGCGTGTTGTTGCAGAACTCAATCACGAATTGGACGCTCTCCGACCAGCTATGCCGACAAGATTTCATCGTGGGTGTGGCATATGGCAGCCCGATCGAAAAGGCCGCCGTGATCGTTCGGGAGGCTTTAGATGCCCATCCCAATGTGCTTCAGAACCCGGAGCCGATGGTTTTGTTCCATGACTTTGGAGATAATGCACTTGCCCTGCGTACGCTGTATTGGATCGACAGTGCCGTGGCGAACTCCATTCTTCTAACGCCCAGCGAGCTTCGGTTTGCGATCTATCGAAAGTTCGATGCGGCTGGGATTGGTATCCCATTCCCTCAGCGCGACATCCACATCGATACGTCCCATCCGATTCCGGTTGAGATTACCTCCGGACCGGCGAACCAAAATGGCTGAGCAGATGACTGCGAACAAGAGTCCTCACCGTCGCAAGCCAGAACAAAATTGGCGGCTGGCGGACTTGATCGATTACGAACTGCTCCTCGCAGATCCTAATCGGGCAAATCTTGGAATGATGGTCGTGCCGCAGGAGGCCGCGCGCGACGACACGGTTACCACGCGGCGGCACTGGTTGCGGGTTTGGTTAGATGTGGCGAGGAGCAAAGAATATGGCGCAGAGCCATCTCCCGGGGCACTGTGTGCATCCGCGCGGTCGTTAACAACGGTTTGTTGTGTGTTCGCAGGGGCTGCGCTGGGTCTTGTCGTGCTCGGCAGTTTGCTTGCCGGATTTGGCGGGGAAGCCACAGGAGGCATCCCGGAGCCGGTGAATGTCTTGTGGGTGTTCATGATTGGGTTGCTGCCGCAGTTGGTGCTTATTGCGATTGCGACGTACACGGTGATATCTGCGGTCGTTCGTCCACGCTTCTCTGCGCCGTTGTTTCTGCGATTCTTGGCATCTGGGATTCTTGTTCCGCTATTGGGGCGGGTTGCATCGGCATTGGTTCGTCAATCGGGACATGCAGGGAAATCGGAGGTTGCCCGGTTGCGCGCTGCGGCTGGATTGATGCTTGGCCGAAGTCGGTTGCATCATGCGGCGTTGGCATGGCCGCTCCTTATTTTGCTGCAGTGGGCGGCATTGGCTTACAGCACCGCGATGGCTGTCGGGATGTTCGCGGTTATCTTGTTTCACGAGCAGTCTGCGGGCTGGGGTACTTCGTTCCCGAGCATTGTCACCGAGGAACGGGTCGTTGAAGTGGTCCGCAGCGTGGCGTTGCCATGGGGGGCAATCTGGGGTGTAGGAATTGGATATCCCAGCCCGGAACAGGTCTTCGCCACCCGCATTCAAAGTGGCATGTTGAGAATTGACGCGAACGCAGATTTCGCAGCTTCGGGAGGGGATCGGTATGCGTGGTGGCCGTTCCTGCTACTCTCCTTGGTGTTCTATGTGCTGCTGCCTCGGTTCGGATTGCTGGTGTTGGCGCTCTACGGACAGCGGTCGGCATTGGGGCGTGAAGCCTTTCAGGATGTGCGAAGCGATCGGCTCTTTCGTAGTCTGGTGCGGCGGGATCTTGGACTGGATGCGGGGTCCGTGCCGGTAGGCTCTTCGCCGATCACTTCGACCGCACTTGCCCCGTTAATTCTGGAAGTGAGTAATCGTGGTATGGCATTGCATACAGCGTTGGCAGTGCTCGACGAGGAACTGGATTGCGCGGAGACGCGACGCGTGCTTGCTGCGCGGGTGGATGCTGTTCTCGGATGGGAAATCGCCGATTTTTTTCCTGCCTATCGAGCCAGTGAGCAGACTCGATTTATCGAGGCTTTGCAGCAGCATAGGTCAGAGAACGATGTCCCGAGAGTCCTGATTATTAAGCGCGATATCGCACCCACCGTGGCAAGTCTGCGTGATTTTGTCCGGCGTGTGCTTGGTGCGCTGGGGCCGCATGGGCATCTGGTCTTCGCTATCGGCGGGCGAGTGGATCTATGTCGAGACTTGCCCGACGCGGATTTGTTAGGAGTATGGCAGGAAATGGCGGATCAACTCAAAATGCTGTCGCCAAACATCGAAGTGGTCTCGATTGCAAACGGGAGACCGCAACAATGAGTGCTGCAAATGCTGTGCCCACATTTGCCGTTGTCGGTGAGCCGAATGAGGGAAAGACGACACTCATTGCGACACTTGCAGAGGCCGACTGGGCAGAGGTCGATAGGCGTGCTGGAACCACTCAAAAGCGAACGTCCTACACAGCCACACTCGATGGAACTCCGATCCTCGAGTTTATCGACACCCCGGGATTCGAAAATACTGCGACGCTCCGGGAGTGGTTTGATGCGAACAAGGACCAGCATGGTGATCTCGCTGCCGCATTCGTAAACACGCATCGCAATGTGCCGTCGCTCCGCGCGGAATGTGAAATTCTTGCGGCACTTCAGAATTCAGCGGTAATTTATGTCATCGATGGCAGTCGCCCCGTCCGTCGTGAGGACCGCGACCAAATGGAGATCCTGCGGCTATGTAGCGCGAATAGGATTGCGGTCCTGAACTGCAAAACCAGCGATACGCGCTGTCTCCCGGAGTGGAGACAATTGCTCGGACGCTCTTTCACATGGAAGGAATTTGATGCCCATCACGTGAATTTTGAAGACCGCATCGATCTTCTCAAATCCATTGCTGTGGTCATGCCTGCCTGGCAAGCCGAGATTGAGCAGGTCGTGGTGCGCTACAAGGAGGCTTGGGAGGGGCGGATGATCGATTGTCGAGATCGGCTCATGGAGTTGATTGAGGATGCTGTGAACTTACGGGTCTCGGTGCCGATCCAACGTTCCGGCGATGTTTCGCGTGCTGGGAAAATTGCCCAAGCCGAGTTCGAAATCAAAATCCGCGAGTGTGAGCAACGGTTTCGCAAACATATCCGGCGTCTTTTTCGTCACAACCGGACCGATTGGACGCTCCCGACGGGAGACTTACTCGACGAAGATCTTTTCTCGGAACGTGTCTGGAAACTTTTTGGTTTGAGTCGCAGTCAGATGGTGATCGCCGGGGCCGCGATGGGCGCGGTAGTCGGTGGCGGGATTGACATCATGGTGGGTGGGCTAAGCCTGCTTGCGGGAAGCATTGTTGGCGCGGCTGTGGGTGCTGCGAGTGCGTGGCTGGTCGCGGAAAAAGCAGTCGAAATCGAATTGCCCCGCTGGGGGCCGCTGCGTGCCTTTCCCGGATCGCGAAAACTTGCCCAAGCTGAAGAATGCGTGGTGGCACGGCTACTTCCGAAGTCCAATCTCGTATGGATACTGCTTGATCGTTCCCTCGCATACACTGCCTGCGCGGCGACGTGGTCCCATGGACGGCGAGAGGAAAAACCTCAGGACGTCGGTGCTGATGACCATCGCTTGGGTGTGAGTTCACGATGGTCAGCCCATGAAAAATTGCCGCTTATTCAATGGATTGGTTTTCTATATTCCGGCAAGACATCCGATCAGCGGTGTCGGAAAGCTCAACTTGCAACGGAGGAATTTCTGCTCGGACAAATTCGTGCAGTCGGGGCTGGACCGGCACTGACTCCACCGCCAAAAACACAGCTCTCCGTAGAGGCATCATCCCATCCAGTTCTATGACAATTCAACCTGACAAAACTGTTGATTCGCCCACCTCTGACGGACCTTTCCGTATTGTCATTCATTGGTTTCGGCGGGATCTTCGGATCTCGGATAATTCTGCGCTGAATGCCGCCGTCAGCGATGCGCAGTTGGTGGTCCCGCTCTATGTAATATCTGCTTGGTCGGGAGAACACCGATGGACGGGGCCGAACAGGCAGGCCTTTCTGTGCGGATGTCTGCAGTCGTTGGATGCGAACCTTCGCGCTGTCGGTAGTCGTCTGATCATTCGCCGCGGTGATGCGGTATCCGAGATCTTGGCGCTTGCGCTCGAGGCCGGTGCCAGCGCGATTTTTACGAATCGCGATCCAGATCCTTTTGGTCGGGACGTCGAGCGCAGATTGGTAGCAGAGGCGGGGAAAATTGGTATTCATGTCCGGTTGTTCAAGGATACTTGCGTCCATGAACGCGATGAGGTTCTGACGGGAGCGGGCGATCCTTATCGGGTATTTTCTCCCTACGCGCGGGCGTGGCTGAAACAGGAAAAACGGCCGCCAGGTTCAAAGGTGCGGGCATTGGTCCCGCCGCCGGGCTCCCTGGGTAGCGAACCGCTGCCGGATCTATCGACTTGGGGTTTGACCGGGGCCGGTGGTGATCTTGTACCCGCGGGCGAGCGAGCTGCCCGGGAACGACTCGATACGTTCGTAAAGGGAGCGATATCGGTCTATCGGGAAGCACGGAATACGCCCTTTGGCGAGACGACTTCCCGGCTTTCGCAGGATCTGCGGTTTGGCCTAATTTCCATTCGCACGGTTTTTCAAAAATGCGAAGCGATTGCTGTTGAAGCAGGTCCGGATGCGCGTGCCAGCGCGAGCACCTTTGTGTCTGAGCTGATATGGCGAGAGTTTTACATGCAAATCCTGTGGCACTTTCCCGAGGTGCTTGAGCACGAATTCAACCCGAAATACCGTGGAATGCCATGGCCGGGATCAGACGATGTATTTGATCGGTGGACCCGGGGTGAAACGGGATTTCCGATCGTCGATGCTGGTATGCGTCAACTCGCTCAGACGGGATTTATGCATAACCGCACGCGAATGATTGCCGCGATGTTTCTCACCAAGGACCTCCATGTGGATTGGCGTCGGGGAGAACAATGGTTTATGCAGATGCTCGCGGACGGTGACATCGCTAGTAACAATGGGGGATGGCAGTGGAGCGCTGGCACGGGTGCCGATGCGGCCCCGTATTTTCGAATTCAAAATCCATGGACGCAGTCCGCTCGTTACGATCCTGATGGAAAATATATCAAGTCGTGGCTGCCAGAGTTGAGCCAAGTTCCTGCGAAGCGGTTCCATACGGCGCCGGAAGACGGACGGTCACTAGTATCGAGATATCCATTGCCTATGGTTGACCATTCGGTCGAACGGAATATGACGCTGGACCTCTTCAAGCGACATTTGGCTGCGGCTTCGTAAGCGTCATAATCACGAGTGCCCAAAAAGCCTGCGCAAACGCATAGACGGGAATCTGCAATCCCGAAGGCAGCGAATAAATCACACACACAACCGGGGTCCACACCGCCCAATTGGGAAATAACACGG
>JBGSMR010000325.1:0-9847 GCA_041740065.1 Chthoniobacterales bacterium | reverse complement strand
CGGACCGACGATTTCGCCTTGCGGAGTGTGTGATGCCTGCAAGGAGATTGCAGAAGGCAACAGCTTGGATGTGCTCGAAATCGACGGCGCGAGCAACAACTCAGTGGATCACATCCGGGAATTGCGGGAGAATGCCGCTTTCGCCCCTGCCCGAGGACCATTTAAAATCTACCTCGTCGATGAGGTCCACATGCTCAGCACCGCCGCGTTTAACGCGCTGTTGAAAACGTTGGAGGAACCCCCTGCGCATGTGAAATTTATTTTTGCGACGACCGAAGCGCAGAAAGTTCCTGCCACCATCACCAGCCGGTGCCAGCGCTTTGATCTCCGGCGGATTCCAACGGCATTGATCGCTGCGCATCTCCAGGCGATTGCAGCCAACGAGGGGATCACACTGGAAGATGAAGCTGCGCAGACAGTGGCAAAAGGCGCAGATGGCGGGCTACGCGACGCGGAGTCGATGCTCGATCAACTCGTCGCGTTTTGCGGCGAGCGAATCGTGGCTGAGGATGTGTTGACCGTGTTTGGATTTACTTCGCGTGAAACCGTGGAGTCGCTTTGCACGGCGTTGTTTCACATGGATGCAGCCACGGCACTGGGGATCATAGAAAATCAGTCCGATGCGGGTAAGGATCTATCGCGATTGATGGGGGATGTAATCGGTTTCATTCGGGATCTATTGGTCCGGCAGGCAGCGCCGGATCAGGTGCATTCGGGAATTCCTCCAGTGGAAAAGCTCCTCGTGCTGCTGGACCACTTCGCCGAGGCGGAGAGTCGATTGCGGTGGGCAGCGGACAAGCGCTTATATTTTGATGTCGCCGTAATTAAAGCCGTCCATCTGCTCGACCAGACAAGTCTTTCGGATGTCATCGACACGTTGGCCGCCATTGGCGAAGGGCGCGACGTCGCACACCGGGCTCCTGCACGAGCGATCGCCGAACACCCGCGGGAGACGAAAATCGAGCCAGCGGCACCCGTCAAGTCTGTCCCGCTTCCATCGGTTTCGCGCGTGAGCGAGTCCCCCTCGGATGCCGAACCCGCTCCTCCAAGCACGCCGCTGGAGATGCAGACTCCGCAGCCGACGCAATCCGCCACCCCTGCCCCCAAGCCTACAACTCCCGAACCCGACCTCCCACCAAGCGCGACGTCAGCCGGAACAATTGCCGCCCCCGCAGAACAAGTCTGGCGGGAAGTTGCAGAGGTGCTGTCATCAGAATCATTTATTCGCTTCGGATGGCTCCAACATGGGAAATACCTTTCATCGACTGGAAAGGAATTTCGGATTGAATTCCCGGTTTCCTTTGCAGAGAACACTCAGGATTTTTTCTGGCTGGACATTAAAAAACAGGTGGAGGAATCGCTCGGCAAAAAGCAGTCCGCTCAGATTGTTTTCATCCCCGAGTTTTCCGGTGCCGAACTAGAAGAATTCCATGCCCCAGTAGCCGTTGAAAAAGATCCTCCACTTGACGCAGTGCCGTCAAAACTGGAAAGATCTCCCGCGGGTCCCGCGGCATCGTTAGAGGAATTTCACAACGACCCGAAAATCCGAAAAGCGCTCGACATTTTCAAAGCTCAAATCGAGAAATCAAAACTATGAATATTCAAAAAATGCTCAAACAAGCCCAGCAGATGCAAGAAAAGCTGGCTGAGGCGCAATCCGAACTCGCAGACAAAACCGTCGAGAGCACCGTGGGTGGCGGTAAAGTGACCGTCGTCGCCAATGGCGCTGGGGACGTGCTTTCCATCAAAATCGACCCCGCAGTGATTGATCCGGAAGACGCAGAAATGCTCGAAGACCTCGTTCTTGCAGGTGTGCGTCAAGCAATTGAGGATGCAAAAAAAATGGCAGCCGACGAGATGGGAAAGCTCACTAAGGGCATGAACATCCCGGGCATGCCATTTTAAGCAGCTCTCTTTTCCGCCACATAGAGAATCCAGTCTCCATCCACGATTTCGGGACAACCGATTGTCAGCGGCTGGAGGATCTCGTAGACCTCGCAAGCGACCGTCCCACCGTCAGCCCCGGTGACATTCACGGTGTGCCGCTCATACTCTGAGCGCTTGGATTTATCGGGATAATAGCCTTCATAAGCGTCCAACGCCTTAAGCACTTGATCGTCGACTTCGTAGATCTCACCGAGAATTCGGCGTTCGCCTTGCAGGCGGAGACCCGGATACGCGCCGATATCATAGAGCATCCCGGAGATGCTCCCGCTGGCAATTCGCCGGACGGGTGCAAAATGGTCCTCGATGGCACGACTCCCCCCGCGTCGTAAGGTGCCGTATACGAAGACGCAGTGCGTCACCGGGAAGAGCCGAAGCCCGAGATTTCCTTCACCCGAGCCTCCAGCGTCGCCACGCGGGCTTCCAAACGACTGATCGTTTGAGCGGAATGATCCAACTGTCGGCGCTTTTCGAGGAGATTGACTTCCAGCTCACGGATGCGCTTTTGCAATCCGAGACGGATTGCTCCCCGCGAAGGCCCGCGGTTCATCAAATCAGCCTCTTCAGGAAATGATCCTGCGGTATAAAACGGGGATGATCCGAAACGTGTTTCCGTGCCTGAACAACAGTCAAGAATCATCGTATCCGCATCGATTTCCCCATTTCTGCGGAACTCCGCGAGCGAACCTATGGTTGTGGGGCCGTAATAATGGTCTTCTCCCATTTTGACAATCCAGTCCATTTTCAAGTCAGGCAACATAGGTGCCTTAATCCACATCTCCTTGTCTGAGGAAATCATGTCTTGAGGCGCGACCTGCGCGGTGTTCGCCCATTCTTGGATTTTGCTGAAAACGACCGGTCCGAAGACCTCTCCATCTTCATGTTTCCGGAGGTACCAAGTCTCTGAATGCTCTAATGCCATAGTTCGTAGGGTGGTTGTGGGAAGACGTTGTTGATACTCATCGCATCTCCGCGCACTCGTGACAAGAACGGATGGCAGGGGATATTCTCGGGAGGTTCCGGGGGTATGTGGAAAAGATTTTTGTAATGCGCGTTGGATTTTCTGCGAACACGCTGTTAAGTCGGCAGCATAATGTCTGATTTTGGTCCAGCTGATGCAATCGCCCTGTACAACATCGACCGGTGGGGCGGCGGTTATTTTCACGTCAACTCCAGTGGGAACGTAGTTGTTCGTCCGAACACTAAAAAGAGCGAGGAGATTGATCTCATGGAGGTGGTAGCAGAGGCGCGCAGCAGAAACCTGGCATTCCCTCTTGTGATCCGGTTCCACGACCTCCTGCGGCATCGTGTGGAGACGATCAACCATGCCTTTGCTGATGCGATCTCTGAGTTTGAATACGGGAACGTCTATCGCGGCGTGTTCCCCATCAAAGTGAACCAACTCCGAGAAGTCGTAGAAGAAATTATCGACGCAGGAAAAAAGTACCACTTCGGCATTGAGGCAGGCAGCAAACCAGAGCTCATGGCTGCGCTTGCGATGCACGAGGATCCCGAGAGCCTCATCATTTGTAATGGATACAAGGACACCGAGGTGATCCGTATTGCCCTGCTTGGGCAAAAGCTCGACAAGCATGTCGTCCTCGTGGTGGAAAAGCTTGAGGAACTCGAGCACATCCTGCGGGTCGCTGAGAAGATGAATGTCACTCCAAGCATCGGTCTACGCGTGCGACTGCTCTCCAAAGGGGCAGGGAAATGGGCCACCAGCGGCGGCGAGAATGCGAAATTCGGGCTCTCTACGGCTGATCTTGTTGCTGCCAGCGATTTGTTGCATGCAGCAGGGCTCGCGGATGCGCTCGAGCTCGTGCATTTTCACGTCGGATCGCAGGTCCCGGACATTGGCACCATCAAACGGGCGACGCGGGAGGCAGCGCGGTTTTATTCCAAACTAAAAAAGATGGGCCACCGGTTGGGCTACATCGATGTCGGCGGTGGACTTGGCGTGGATTACGACGGGTCACGGACCACCTTCGACAGCTCGATGAATTACTCTCTGGCAGAGTACGCACGCGACATCGTTTATAATATCAAGGAAATCTGCGATGCGGAAGCCGTGCCGCATCCAGTCATAGTCAGCGAAAGCGGGCGGGCGATTGTCGCGAACCATTCCATCCTGCTCGTCGAGACATTCGGGTCCATCGAAAAGGCAGGCTCCAAAAGCAAGGTGGTCGCCGAGTCCTCCGACCCGAGTTTGGTCAATGACATGGTGGAAATCCACAGCAACTTGGGCAAAAAGAACCGCCTTGAGAACATGCACGACGCGCAGGAAATCCGGGAGCGGGCGCAATCCATGTTTGATCTTGGGCTTCTTGACCTGCGTGCGAAAGCTAAGATCGAGACGCTCTATTGGGACATTGCGGGCAGCGTAGTCGGGATGTTCCAGGGGATGCGATATGTGCCTGAGGAAGTCAAGGAGATGGAAATCGCGCTGGGCGATCAATACTTGTGCAACTTCTCAGTATTTCAATCGCTCCTCGACCACTGGGCGCTCGGCCAATTATTTCCCGTGATGCCTATTCACCGGCTCGACGAAGCCCCGGATCGCAATGCGACGCTGGTAGATATCACCTGCGATTCCGACGGGAAGGTGAGCAAATTTATTGACCTTCAGGACGTCAAGGAAACACTGCCACTGCACCGCTACGAACCTGGCGTCCCGTATTACATCGGGTTTTTCCTGACGGGTGCATATCAGGATATCATGGGCGATATGCACAACTTGTTTGGACGTGTGAACGAGATGCATATCTTCCTCGATGAAGACGAAGACAGCGGATACTACGTCGAAGAGGTGCTGCCAGGCAGCACGGTCGGCCAGGTATTGTCGCTCACCCAATGGGACGTGAATGAATTGGCGCGCCGGATCAAGACATTGACCGATGCAGCAATCAAATCCGATCGACTCAAACCGAAGGAAGGCATGAAACTCCTCGACGAATATGAGCGGGTATTGGGAGTGTACACGTATCTAAACTTTGACGATCAGATCGCTTCTAAAAAATAATGACACCCTCCGACACTCCCTCGCAACGTTCTCCGCTCCATGATGTCCACGTATCCGCTGGCGCGCGAATGGTGGACTTTGCCGGCTGGGAAATGCCGGTCCAATACACAGGCATCCTGGATGAGCACCGGGCGGTGCGTGAGGCAGTGGGGATATTTGACATCTCACACATGGGCGAATTTTTTGTTCGTGGTAAAGATGCAACGCGCTGGCTGGACGGACTGCTCACCAATCAAATTTCAAAGCTCCTCCCCGGCGAGGCTCAATACACGTTGATGCTGAACGAACAGGGCGGAGTAATTGATGACCTCATTGCTTACAAGACGGCGGAGGACGCGTATCTATTGATCGTGAATGCATCAAAAATCGATGAAGACGCGGCGTGGATGAATGTTCACTTGGCAGGGGATGTGGAATTCGAAGACAACAGCGCGGCGTTTGCGGCAGTCGCAGTGCAGGGACCAGACGCTCCCGCGCTGTGCAAGCAGGTGTTCGGGTTCGAACTTCCTACGGAACGCAACCGCGTGATCGCATCGCGCTGGAATGACACGGATGTCTGGTTGGTCACTACGGGATATACCGGCGAAGTGGGGTTTGAATGTGTAGTCGCTACCGCCCATGCCGCCTCCATCTGGGATGCGTGTGTCTCCGCCGGAGCAAAGCCGTGCGGGCTCGGTGCGCGGGACACGCTGCGACTGGAAATGTGCTATCCGCTAAATGGATCGGACCTCGCACCGGATCGCACCCCACTGGAAGCAGGATTGGGATTTTTTGTTGATTTGACGAAATCCGAATTCATCGGAAAAACGGCGCTGGATGCCCAAAAAGCGACCGGATTGAATTCCCGATTGATGGCGCTCGCGGTGACTGAAAAATCGCCTCCGATCCGCTCCCATTACCCAGTATTCATCGACGGTGTCGCCGTCAGTGAAACATCCAGCGGGGCGCTTTCGCCGAGCTTGGGGATCGGGATTGCGATGGCTTACATCCCGACGACTCATGCAAAAATCGGGCAGTGCGTCGAAATTGAGGTGCGCGGCAAGAAATACCCCGCAGTAATCAAAAAGAAGCCGCTTTATTCCCGCGCGACGTAACGCTATACGACTTTACTAATGAATGTTCCTGAAGATCTGAAATATGCCGATTCCCATGAATGGATCCGTGTCGAAGGCGACACAGCAACCGTTGGGATTACTGATCACGCGCAAGCAGAGCTCACAGATATTGTTTTTGTCGAGCCTCCCAAACCGGGAACTCTTGCTGAAGCCACGAAGACAATTGCCGTGGTCGAGTCCGTCAAGGCCGCTAGTGACATTTATTCGCCCGTTTCAGGTGAAGTCATCGAAGCCAATGCTGCGCTTGATGCCGACCCTGCCCTGCTAAACACCGATCCCTTCGGAGACGGATGGCTTTTCAAAATCCGACTTTCGGACGCTACCGAATTAGATGCCCTCATGTCCCCTGAATCGTATCGCGCGCAAATTTCGTAAATGACATCCTCTTTTGACTACGGGCGCTTTTCTCGCCGTCACATCGGAACCAGTCCTGAGGAAATTCAGGAAATGCTGGGAGCCGTTTCTGCTAAGGATTTAGATGCTTTAATTGCGGACACCGTTCCGGAGGCAATTCGCTTCCATCGTAAGCTGGACCTTCCCGCCGCACGCAGCGAAGAGCACGCGCTGGCTGCGCTCAAAGAAATTATCGAGCCGAATCAGGTATTCCAGTCCTGCATCGGGATGGGCTACAGCGGAACTATCACGCCCTCCGTAATCCGCCGGAACATTCTTGAAAATCCAGGCTGGTACACCGCCTACACGCCCTACCAGGCGGAAATTGCACAAGGACGTCTGGAAGCATTGTTGAATTTCCAAACGATGGTCTGCGATCTCACAGGCATGGAGATTTCCAACGCCTCGTTGCTCGATGAATCCACCGCTGCGGCGGAAGCCATGGCGATGTGCCAGGGAATTAAAAGTGGAGACGTTTTTGTTGCCTCATCGGACTGTCATCCACAAACCCTCGCGCTCTTGCAGACCCGGGCGGAGCCATTGGGTATCGAGATCCGTGTTTGCAATCCGGACAACCTAGACCTCACAGGAGATGTTTTTGCGGTGCTGCTCCAGTATCCCGGCACCGACGGCGTGATCCGCCCACTCACGCCGCTTGTGGAGTCCATCCACGCCGCAGGAGCACTTGCTGTAGTCTCGGTGGACTTGCTCGCACTGACGCTTATTCAGCCGCCCGGAGAATGTGGGGCTGATGTAGTCGTCGGGACCTCCCAGCGATTTGGTGTGCCATTTGGTTATGGTGGGCCGCACGCTGCGTTTCTTGCCACGCGCGACTCCCACAAACGCCGCATGCCGGGCCGCATCATTGGGGTTTCACGCGATGCGGAAGGAAAACCAGCCCTGCGCCTGACGCTGCAAACCCGCGAACAACACATCCGCCGGGACAAGGCGACCAGCAATATCTGCACTGCGCAGGTGCTCCTAGCGGTCATGGCGTCGATGTATGCCATTTACCACGGACCGGAAGGCCTGCGTGATATCGCAACCCGGGTGCATCGCAAAGCCGTGGCACTGGCTGATGGGATTCGTCAATTGGGATACGATGTTCCGATGACGCCGTTTTTCGACACGATTCGTGTGCCTCTGGGCAACCGGAAGGCTATTGAGATTCTCCGCTTGGCCGAAAGCTTCCGCATCAACCTCCGAGCGCTCGACGACCACACGGTGACTATCTCGCTGGACGAGACAACTGGCGCGTTGGATGACTTTTTGAAGATTTTCAATTCGGGGAATGACGTCGCCCTCGTCCTGGAAAATCCCCCCGTCTCGTTACCCAAATCACTCTTGCGATCCGGCCAAATCCTGACGCATCCTGTGTTTCGGAGCTATCACACGGAAACGGAGCTCATGCGCTACATTTGTCGCCTCGAGTCTCGCGACCTTTCTCTTACGACATCGATGATCCCGCTGGGCTCATGCACGATGAAATTAAATGCAGCATCCGAAATGTTTCCTGTGACATGGGAAAAGATCGGCGGGCTGCATCCTTTTGTCCCGGTGAGTCAAGCCGAGGGCTACCAACGTATGTTTGCACAGTTGGAATCCTGGCTGGCAGAAATCACCGGGTTCTCTGCGGTTTCGCTTCAACCCAACGCAGGCTCCCAGGGCGAATACGCAGGCCTTCTCGTGATCCGTGCCTATCATCGCGCTCGCGGAGATTCAGGCCGCACAATTTGTCTCATCCCAACTTCGGCCCACGGCACAAATCCTGCCAGCGCTGTCATGGCAGGGATGCAAGTGGTTACTGTGGGCTGTGATGACGACGGCAACATCGACATCGCCGACCTCCAAAAGAAAATCGACATCCATCGGGATAATTTGGCTGCGCTGATGGTGACATACCCATCGACCCACGGCGTTTTTGAGTCGGGAATTATTGATATCTGCGAACGGGTTCACGCGGCCGGGGGACAGGTTTACATGGATGGCGCCAACATGAACGCGCAGGTCGGTCTTTGCCGGCCGGGGGACTTTGGCGCAGATGTTTGTCACCTGAACCTGCACAAGACATTTTGCATCCCGCATGGCGGAGGCGGGCCGGGTGTGGGCCCCATCGGTGTCGCATCGCATCTGGTTCCGTTTTTGCCAGGACATTCGGTGATTCCGACCGGCGGGGATCAAGCCATTGGAGAAGTCTCCCAAGCCCCATGGGGTAGCGCGAGCATCACGGTGATCTCATGGATGTATATTGCAATGATGGGTCCCGATGGACTTCTCGACGCAACCAAGGTCGCGATCCTCAGCGCCAACTACATCGCCGCGCGTCTCGAACCGTATTATACAGTGCTTTATAAAGGAACCACCGGCCGGGTGGCGCACGAATGCATTTTGGACGTTCGGGATTGGAAAACCCGCGCCGGCATTGAGGTCGAGGATATTGCCAAGCGATTGATGGATTACGGATTCCATGCCCCAACAATGAGCTGGCCAGTCGCTGGCACGCTCATGATCGAACCCACGGAAAGTGAGTCGAAAGCCGAGTTGGATCGCTTCTGTGACGCTATGATTTCCATCCACGGTGAACTCCGGGCAATTGAAACAGGAGAGTCAGATAGAGAAAATAATCCGCTAGTAAATGCCCCACACACGGCAGCATCAGTGACAGCGGACACTTGGGACCGCCCCTACACCCGGCAGCAGGCAGCTTTCCCGGCTCCGTGGTTGCACGAGCATAAATTTTGGCCAAGTGTTGCTCGCATCGATAATGTCTTCGGGGATCGCAATGTATTTTGCACCTGCCCGTCAATGGAAGAATTCGAGCCCGCAACCGCATAAGGCGACTCATCGGCACTGACTATCTTTTCCGGGAAGTGGGGGTCTTCGGGCGATGCCGGACGACTTCAGGGAGTGTTCGCTGTAAATTCCCTGTGCTTGTTGCATGAGCTTTCAATCAAGAACGACTGGCTGCCAAGCCGACAGCGGCTTGAATATCCATCCGCGCCTAGTCGGGAACTAGGAATGCCTCCCGGAGCTCCTCGCTCGAGCGCTCGCGTTGAACGGGGGTCAGTGTGGAATGGCGCTAACTTAAGGGAGGTTTGGGATAATTTTTGCGGCCGACCTTTCGGTGTGGCAAGGGACCCATATTGCTGCGGGGTTTGGTCAGGAGGCGGTAATTTTTTGGGCGGCGTTCTCTGACACGGGGTTCGCTTCGATTTGGACGCAGAGGAACGAGGTCGCGGGCGATGGTGCGGAGCATTTCGTTGATGAGAGCGGAGATGGTTCGGGGCTTGGATTCTGCGCCGACGGAGGCATTGGCGAACTGACGAAGGGTGTCGAGGGAGCCTTTGAAGGAGAGTCTGGAGATGGGAACATC
>JBGSMR010000321.1:0-2160 GCA_041740065.1 Chthoniobacterales bacterium | reverse complement strand
GGGCATCGGGAAGGCCAAATTGAGCACGCACGGGACTGAGCGGGACATCGCGCAAGGCGGGAATCAGGTGAAGGTCCGCCACCGCTTTCTGCACGGGAACGGTGAAATAATGATTTGCAAACCGTTCGGCGATCTCGGGCATGCGCGTGCTGGCCATCACCGAGATCGGCCTCAATACATATGTCGCGCCGGGTGCCGGATATTGCACAGCCAGTGGTTCCCCTTTTTCGATCTCCCGGCAAATGATGTAATCAGCCGCTGCAAATACGACATCGTAGGCTCCTATAAGCAATCCTGTGATTGCTTGGCTATTGGCTCCTACTATTTGTAATCCTGAACGCCGGGCAGCTAGGAAATCCTCCCAGAAGCTCTCTGGATGAAGTTGGTAGTAGGACAAAAGGAAATCTCCTGTGGTGCCGGAGCGGGAGGGCGATGGCATGACGATCCGCCTGCTTAGGCCGCCTGCAAGCAGGGATTGCCACGATGTGGTCGCGGGTAGAGTTTTTGACGAATGGGTGGCAATCCCGACGCAAGACGCGGCCGTCGCATGGAAATATCCGTCAGGGTCAGACCATTCGGGGCGGAGTTCGCTGGCCGCAGTGGGTGAAAATGGACGCAGGCGCTCGGCGACCTTCATGCCTTCGGCTGCCGTCTGGCTGGCAAACAAAACCACATCCGCTCGCGGGCGGAATCGCTCGGCCTCCAGTTTCGCAAGCACCTGCCCGGTCGTAGCGGTAAACAGCTCGACAGAGATTCCGGTTTCCGCGGTGAATGATGCGCAGACGGCCTCCGCTAACGGCCTTGGGCCGGCAGAATAAACCACCAACTCGGACTTCTCACGCGGCGAGCAGCCCGCCAGAAAGA
The DNA here is from genome assembly GCA_041740065.1 of Chthoniobacterales bacterium. Taxonomy (GTDB): domain Bacteria; phylum Verrucomicrobiota; class Verrucomicrobiia; order Chthoniobacterales; family JAATET01; genus JBDNGG01. The sequence continues at coordinate 1,296 of JBGSMR010000321.1, read as the reverse complement.
AGATCAGCCCCACGAGAATCGGCACCCACACGCCGCGCAGTCGCCTCATTGCAGGATCTCCCGGACTGAGGATTCGGGAAATGCCAGCGTGACCGGCTCGCTCTCGCCGATGGCTTCGTGGGAGAACCCCCGCAGAACCAATCCTTCGCTTGTTGTGGCTGTGATTTCGTAACGCTCACCAAAATACCGGCATCGCTCGCAGGATGCTGATATTTGGAACCAAGCGCTCTTTTTGCTTGCCACACCGCGGTGGACTTCGACGGATTCGCGGCGCACCATCATTCGAGCTTCCCCGCTTCCAATGACTAGCCCGTCCGCCGAGCGTCGGTATGGGAGGATATTGGAAATACCGAGGAATGTGGCGACGAAGGCATTGGCGGGACGGCGATAGATCGCTTCCGGGGTGTCTAGTTGCTCGATCCGTCCGGCGTTCATCACGGCGATCCTGCTGGCGATCGTGAGTGCTTCAATCTGGTCATGAGTCACATAGACAGCCGTGATTTTCAGACGTGCGATCAACGTGGCGATCTCGTCGCGCAGCTCATCCCGCAGTTTCGCATCCAGCGCGCTGAGCGGCTCATCGAGCAAAAGGATGCGCGGTTCCACGACCAGTGCCCGTGCGATAGCTACCCGCTGCTGCTGACCACCGGAGAGTGATCCTGGAAACGTATCGAGTTTTGCATGCAAGCCGACGCGCTCCAGCGCCTCCCGCACCCGGCGTTCTTTCTCCGCCCGTCCCACGCCCTGCAATCGGAGGCCAAATGCGATGTTCTCGCCGACGGTCAGGTGCGGCCAGAGACTAAAATCTTGAAATACCATTGCAAATTTCCGCTTGGCGATGGGAACGTGAATGCGTGCCTTCGAATCATCGAGCACCACGCCATTGCATTCCAATCTGCCTGCGTCGGATGGAAGCAGGCCGGCGATAATGTTCAATAGCGTGGTTTTTCCGCAACCCGATGCTCCGAGGAGCGCGAGGCATTCCCCTTTTTCAAGAGCGAATGACACACCATCGAGCACTGTGGTTGGGCCGAACTGCTTGCAAATACGATCACAACTGAGATAGGCAGACACCCCTGAAGCCATACATAGCACTAGCCAAACCTCTGAAGTATGCTTGGGTTACAATTTTGTAACATAAATGCATCCTAGTTGTTGGCCGCGCAAATTATTTTCTGTAAAAGTGGCTTCTGACTTTAGCTGAAGGGTGATTTTTTGGTGTCTGGCGGTTTTTGTTAGGAGAGCTTGATGTAGGATTTTCCGGTTTCCCAGGTCTCTGAGATTTCGATGAGAACG
>JBGSMR010000272.1:0-16692 GCA_041740065.1 Chthoniobacterales bacterium | reverse complement strand
CGGCGGCGGTGCAGCACAAAGAGAAGTAAACCTGCTCCGATGAGCAGTCCATACGTGGAAGGCTCAGGGATAGCGGTAATCGAGAAATACTGTGCGGATCCCAGCGTATCAAAGGAGCTTTGGAAGACTCCGCTCAGGTTGTAAGTGCGGATGCTTCCAACGAGGCCCCCAGTTCCTCCATTAAACGTGCTGACATAGAGATTTCCATTGGCGAGTTCCACGCCGACTGGATTCGTTAGCCCGGTGATGAAGTCACTCGCCGTCCGAACCTGTGTGTTGGCGTCGTAGCTCAATTTGACCACTTTACCCAAGTCATACATGGCGACGTAGAACTCGTTGTTGCCAGCGGCGACAACCCCGCGAATGGTTCCTTGTCCGAAATTGAAAATACTGCCGGCAGCTGTGAACGGCTGCCAGAACTCCAGATATGCGTTTCCGTTACTATCGTTCCCAGTGTAGTAAACGATATCAGAAAATCCGTTTGGCGCGCCGGAGGTCATTCCGTGAACGCTAGATAATGGCGTTGTGAAAACGGCATAGGGACTTGGAGTATTCCGATCTCCATCTTCAGCAGCAGGGTCGGGTTGGATAGCACCTACAGCTCCGACATTAAAGTTGCTTATGTGAACGCGGTTGTTGAGGAAAGCGAGACCTGTTGGTCCAACATTAAACGCGGCGCTTGTGTTATCCATAACTCCGAGATTCGTCCCCGAAGTCGAATATTTGGTGACAGTGCTGGCAAGATAATCTGAGATAAAGATACGCCCGCCCCCTTCGGCGACACCCATGGCAGCGCTAAATCCAGAAGCAAACGTGCCAATCGGAGTCCCGCTGGCGCCGTAGACACGAACAGCGTCTCCTTCCGCGACAAGAAAGTTTTGAGAATACGCAGAAGCCGCTGTTAGGGCAAAAGCCGCGAGAATGCTGCTTTTGCATAGAAACTGGTTGAGCTTGAATTTCATAATTGGAGTAGGTTGAGGATCGCTGGTTTAGGTTGATAAACGAATATCCCTCCCCGCGTCCGATTGCAATCGAACACAGGGTCACAAAACTGTGAATGAGAGGGCTGAAATCGGCATTGCTGCCCCGCAGGTGCGAGGTTCATTGTGGTGTTCCAAAGACGCGCGCCCGACTCTCTGCGTCGCGTAGGAGGAGCGATTGCATCCAGAGCCAGCTGTAGACGAGGTGGCCCTCGTAGCCGGCGGGGTTACCTTTCCAGTCGTAATTTTCACCGCCGTTGGGCGGGCTGTCCACAACGCCGTTTTGGAAAGCACCGCCATTGGGGAAAACGCCCCGGTGTTGACGCTCCAGCATGGCGTTGAGCACCATGTCAGCGCGTTCGGGGCGACCGACGGCATAATTGGCGGCGAGCCAGAACGAGGTGTTGCTCAGACAAAGGCCGCCGTTGAGCCACTTGACGTAGTTATCAGAACCGTCCTCCAGCTTTCCACCGAAGCCCGTGAGCATGAGCGCCGGCGGAATCGGACGAATGTTGAGCGGTAGGCCGAGTTCGAAATTATTGAAGCCAGTCTTTTCGAGTTCGGTCCAATATTTGTCGAGCATCGTGCGACCATCTTCGGGAGTAACGAGACCATACATGATCGCCATGCTTGTGGGCATGTCGCTCCAGAGATCGTGAAGTTCGCCATCCTCGCTGCGCCACCAGCCGAGCCAGCCGGTTTCCGGATTGAGGAACGCCGGGACGAACGCTTCCTTGAGCCGATCCGCGAGCGCAGTGTATTTCGCGGCTTTTTCATCGCGACCAAGTTTTTTCTGCAATGCCGCGAGACCCCGCCATGCGCGATAGGCGAGGGCGTTGACGTAGGCATTCTTGTGACCGGAGGAAATGCAGTCCCACGCGGTTCCTCCGGGGGAATGCGAGTTGCGGTTGCCGCTCTGCGGAGATTCGATGAGGCCGTCGCCGTCAATATCTCGGCCCTCCATAAATGCCGAGAGAAACTCCAGCCGGTCGATGTGCTTTCCCAGCCAGCTCGTATCTCCGCTGGCCTCGACGTAGGCCCACGCGCCAATCAGTACGGAAGGATTCCCATCCATCGGGGTGCCGCCTCCATAGACGTAGAAAACCTGACCTTCTGGCGAGACCGCATCGTACATCCACAACTCGACGGTTCGCCGCAGCAAAGGCGCGACCGAAATGCCGGGCGCAAGCTCGGGGAGCAGCAGCACGTGGTCCGCCAGCCAAAATACTGTCGAGCTCACCGGATCGCTGATCACGTTGTTCGCCCAGACGCCCGCCGGATTTTCAGGATAGTGGATGCCATGGGCGAAATCGCCTGCCGGGCGGTGCGTGTTCGCCTGGATTGCATTCAGCCAGCCGCGGCGGGCCGACTTCCATTGTTCGGCGTCCGCAACCTTGGGTTGCGGGAGATTCCATGGCTCGAAGTTGAGGGTGAGCGTCTCGCGTGTGGGCACGGGAAGTTCGATTGTGAGTGTGGTCGAGAGGAATTCCCTACGCCCCTCCCAGCGGCCGAGCAGGCCGGGCTTCTGCGGGCACGATACCCGCAGGATACCGAGATCCGGCGCGTGCAGAAGCGCGGGAAAGATCAGCTTGCCGTCACTGCCCCATTCGCCCGGTGGGGAATAGGAAGCGGTGGCCGAGGCCTCGTCGGGTTTACCCTGCACGCCCTCCGCCTCCGTCGTGCCCAGCTTGCGCGTCCGGGTCCATTCGCTTGGAAAAGGACACGTCGCGGTGGCCGCGGCATCGAAGGGAACTACCAGCTCTAGCCCATCCAGCTTGGCCAGCCCGGCACCTTCGCCGCTGAAATCCATGGTCATTCCGCCGTCTTTGACGCGCACGGTCCAGGTGATCTCCACGTCCGGCGCTGTCAGCTCAAAAACGACAGCATTCTCGCCGGATAAAACGCCGGTACCGGAGAGCAGAACGATCTCGTCTCCCGCTCGGCCTTGCAGCGAGACGCCGGACCGCAGCAGATTGAGCCGGGAGCGGTCACCGCCCTCCGAATCCCAGCTCAGAAACGGCAGAGTCGCTGATCTCAGATCCGCGGTCGCCCGCAACACCGGATTTCCAACCGTGCCATTCCCACCCAACGAAAGCAGCCCCGAATCTCCCGTCCGGTCTTCCGGATTCGGGGGAACAAAAGCCAGATATTGGGGCGGCGCCACCGAGGTGATGGTGGATTGCGGGGTTTTGTCGGCGAGGCGGTAACTGAACACCTTGCGCCCGCCCTGATCGCGAATGCCGAAAGCACTGACGTAAAGCTTCCCAGCGTGCGCCATCAGCCCCACTGGCGTGTTTTCCCCCACGTATTGTGGACCAGAAAATTGGTTCAGCGGGTTCATCCAATCCTCGACCCCGCCCTCTTCGTTCACCCGCACTACTTTGCCTGCGCCGAGCAGCGCGACGAAGATCTCGCCGTCCACCGCGACGACACCCCGGGGTTGGCTGCCCTTGCCAAAGGTATGAAGGGTTTGTTCTCGAGAACCTTCCAACCCGTCCCAGTAGGATAGAGTTCCCTCTCCGGTGGCGTCATCGGAGGTGGTGAAATACACCCCGGGAAGTCCGTTGGCGGATGCCGAAGCCACACCCTGTGGTGCCTGCGCAAGATCCAACAAGGTCTGTTGCGGGACCGGGGTGTTGGAATCGCCGTCCTCTTCACCCTCGTCCGCCTCGTAACTGGCCAGTGCCTGGTGCCGCACCGACGCTGCGTACAGCCGCCCGTCATTCCACGCCAAACCCGCCGGTTGCCAATCGGACTGACCGGTGAGCACCACGCCGAGATCAGTGCCGTCGCTGGCGAATTTTCGGATCAGACCGGCACTGAATTCGCTCACAAAAATGTTCCCGGTTTCCGGCGAGGCCGCGACCCCCAACGGGATGTCGAGCCCGGCAGCGAACGTCCCGAGGAACGTACCGCCATCCGAGTAGCGGCGAACGTCGTTCCCTTCGACGACGAGCAGGTCAGCGCGGGCAGCGACGCTGAAGAACACGGTGGGGAGGAGTAGCGTGGTGAGGAGAGATTTCATAGACAGGGTTATTGAGCAATCGTTGGAAGGCAGCGGACATCAGAATGCCCGCTGCCCCACGCCCTGGCAAACGGACGTCGGGGGCAAAAGTGGTGAATCGGTGGGCTGAAGTTGACTTCTTTGCGTTGAATCGGGCCTGCTTTGTCCCGCAAATCTCAGTGTCGACTCACAACTCGCGCTGCGTCACCCCGAGGCGCGCCATGAGCAAATCGACGCGGTCCCCCGGCGGAAGCAAATGCTGATTTTGCGGATAGAGACCCGACGACGATTCAGCAATTGGGTTCAGCGCACCAGGTTCCCGACGGAAATCCGAAGCGGTGAGGTTGAGGTGTTTCTTCATTGCGCGGGATAGCCCCTTTGCCCCGTCGAAGCCGAGATTGTAGGCGATCAATTTAACCGCGTCATTCGTCTCCCGCAGGAGTCGCACCGCTTCATTTAACCGGGCGTGCATACGACAGATCCCCGGTGTCACGCCAAACCGCTGTTTGAAGACACGGAGGAAGTGGCCCTCGGAGACACCGACCTCGCGAGCGAGTTGTGCCGGGGTGAATTCGCCGCCCTCGATCGAGGCGAGTCGCAGATGAATGTGGTCCCAGGCATCCAGCGGGGCAGGGGGCGCACTGAGTTCCCCGGGGGTGGACGCAATCAAGGCTAAGAGCCGGTAAATTGTCGCCTGGACCCGGAAATGATGCCGCGATCCGACTTGTGGCAGTTCGATGCACATCGACTCGAAAAGCGAGCGATACTCCTCAAACCGATCCCCCGTGGGAGTGAGAACCGGCATGGGGCCGATTTCTGGAATTTCAGGGGTCAGCAGATGACGCGGTGGAGAGGCAAATTGGACTGCTGCCTGGTAAAAGGCGGTTCCGGCGCTGACTTGATACGTCATCTCTCGAGCAGGTCTGAAACAGAGGAGATCATGCGCGTTTGCGCAAACCGCCCCGGCTTCGGTAATTGCTTCAAGATGACCCCGTTCGATCAAGATCAAGTGATGCAGCTCAAGTTTGTAATGGTACTCGGTCGCCCGTCCGAATTGAAAAAACCCGGTATTTTGGACCTGCGGACCCATTTGGGTGAGTCCCATTGTCGGCGGGCGGGGTTCGGAGCGAGGCATGAGCTTGGGGGCTGATCGTGCGCAGCAAGACGCTCGGCGGATCAATCATCAAAGAAGACTTTACAAAATAGACTGCTTTGACTCCACAAAAACATTTTGTCCGGTAGCTGCTGATTTCACTGCGGCCTCGATTATTTTCATGCTGAAAACTCCAACCTCTCCGGGTGATCGATTGACCGCATTGCCGGCGATAGCATCCAAGAAGTTCTCGGCAGGTGCAAACTGCGGGTAAATCTCATCCGGTGTCAGGTCGGGGTATTTGGTTGTTTCGCAGTTTCGCGTGTGAAATTCCATTTTCCCCTTCCATAGATCGAGTAGTAGCATGCCCTCCGTGCCGTAAATGCGCACTTCGTAATGACGCTCCGTGAGCATCGTAGCGCCGTGGCTGCCAAGCGAGACCAAGGTGCCGTCATCGAGTTTCAACGACAGCGAATTATAAATATCCACGGCGGTCCCGGCGTTGTCGAAGCGGGCAAAAACTTCCGCAGGCTGACGGCCTGTGAGATAGCTGATGTAGGCCAGCACGTGCGAAACCTGACAATAGATCTGCCCACCGCCAGCGACCGATGGGTCACTGTAAGCGGTCTCGGACGGAGCGACATAGACTGCCGATGCTTGCTGGAGTTCTGGGTTATTTTCAAAGGCCCGATCCCAGGCTTTGCCTTGGTAGAGGCCGAGGGTGAAGTTAGTCATTAGGATGTTGATCATTTTCAATTGCCCCAACTTCCCCGCGCGGATGAGCTTCTGCGCTGCAATGCCGTGCGCCGTGTAGTGCCACGGGCACGAAACGGCGAGCTTAACCTTTTTCTCTTCGGCGAGCGCTGCAAGTTCTTCGGCTTGCGCCCATGTGATGGTCATCGGCTTTTCAATGAGCACATGAATTCCCGCCTGGAGGGCTGCTTTTGCCTGGTCAAAATGGACATTCGGCGTGGTGGCGATGATCACCGCCTGCATGCCGGGAAGCGCGAGCACTTCCTCCACGGTAGAACAGGCCTCGGGCACGCCAAAATCCGCACAGACTTTTTGCGCCTTAGCTCGATTGCGCGTCTGCACAGCGACGACTTCGGCATTCGGGTGCCGCAACAGGACCGGCAGGTGGGCCGTCGTCCCCCACCAACCCGCGCCGATTAACGCACAGCGGATTTTTTGAATCTTCGGCGACGAGAGTGTGTCAGTTCCGGAAGTTCCGGAACTCGAAGGATGTGAAAGGGTCTCAACCATGGCTCACGTTGGCCTCGGAGAGAGAAAAAGAACACCCGATGCCGGGGGCGATTTTCAGCATTCTGAGGGTGGAAAGTGATCGATGCGTCTCCGCGCTTTGATTCGCAATGCCACTCGCTACGTTATTCCCCGTGAAAGATAATTTATCCTACGCCCACAAGCATATAACCCTCACCAAAGCACTTCTTTGCGTGATCGGCACTGTGCTGGGCTTTAGCACTGCATTGCGAGCCGACGACCTGCCGTTGGGAAATGCGAACTTTGAAGACGGTCTTTCGGAGTGGACCCAGACGGCCTGGGGTAACGATGACCCTGGGCTGGTTTATTCCACTACGCCAGGGGGTAATCTCTATCAGATTGTTCCGTCCCACACGATCTCCGCCGATAAGCTGAGATATACCGTGAGATACAAAATCGGCTCTATGGATCCTGCCACTGGCTGGCAATTTCCAAAAATGACAGTGAACTTGGTGACAAATGATCTCGCCGGTGGATTCCAAAATGTGGGAGTCCGGGAGATCAAGGCACCATCCGAATACTCAGGCGAGTGGCAGGAAAAAACTTGGACTCTAGATCCCGCCCTGGCCGGAGAAAATCTCGCGATTTCGTTCAATTTGCAAGCGCAGCAAGAGGGGCAGGTTGCGGTGCATCTCTATGACGTGCAGATCTCGTGCGCCCCGGGTTCTCCTGCGCTATCGATGCGGGCGGAGCGTCAGTGGCATCCGGATAGTGTGCCGCACCCTATCACGGAGGGACCTTTCGCTGGGCTTTACGATAAAGGTCCGCCGGGCGACGCGTCGGCCATTCGCTTGGATTTCGATGGAGAAACCGGGGCACTGATTCACTTTGGACTCGATACCGAGGGCGGTGGTCGGGAGGCGATGAACCTGCTGCGTGAACCGGCTGAGGTCTTTGTCGGCGCGCCAGCGACTGAGCCCGGGGCGGTGGAAGGCGAAGTATCCAAATTTGCACCTGATTCGGTTCAAGTGGATCTTGCCGGACGGACGCTTGAATGGAAAATCAACGCGACGACTGGTGGGGTAACGTTGAGCGTTTCTCCGGCCGATCAAGAATCTGAGGTTAAGATCAAGCTGCCGTTCCGCCCGTCTCTGAGCGCGGTTACCATTCTCGGCGGACGGCAGCAAAAGGATGGGTCGGTGAGCCCCCCGTTTCTCCTAAACGCTCCCGATCTGGGACTGCTGAGCGTCCGCGTGGATCCGCCGGAGTCGGGAGTCGCGGCCCTCGCTGGCTTCCGCGATGGCATGGGCGGACCGGGGAATAAATTAGACCTCACTCTGACCTCGCGGGCAGCCCCCGGGAACCCCGTGCAGTGGACATTCGAGCCGGTGCAGCTCGCGCCGCCGGAGGGAATGAAGGACACCGCGCTCTGGCCCGCCGTGCGGCGAGGCTGGCTCAACGTCCTTCAGACAACCGCGCCGTGGGGCAACGCTTCCAGCACCGTCTCGGCCCCGCCGGGTCTGTATGCCAACAACGTGTTGAGCGATCTGGTGAGTGGCTTGATGTTCCATTGGGGCGACGCCGTGTTGCTTTCACCCACGCTGCCAGACGGCATTGAGTTAAATGAGGGAATGCGTCGGACAGTGGATTTTTTCCTCACTCGCGAGTTTCCGATTGAGGCGACAAAGCCGCAGGTAAAACTCATTCGCACTGAGGAAGAGATCAAGGCGCTTGGCGACTCCTCAGTGATCGTCTCAGCCGAGAAAGACGGCGTGGTGCCCTGCTATCACGACCACATCCACATGTTAGATGGCAACGCGGGGACGTTGATCGGTGCCTGGAATGTCTGGAAAGCGGATGGAAATAACCAGTGGCTCGCAAAACGATGGGACGTGCTGGAGAAGCTGGCGCTGTTCCTAGAGAAGCAGGATACTGATGGCGACGGCTTGGTGGAATCTCCGAACAGCGGCAACGAGGGGACCTTCGGTCTGGAATTCCATTCCGGCTCCAGCGCCAATGACACGGTTAACGCCGGACACAAGGACGCGTTCATCAACCTCCATGTCTATCGCGCGTGGCTTGGCTTGGCAGAAATGGCGGACGCGCTCGGCCATCAGGAACGCGCGGAACACTGGCGCGACCGCGCTTCGAAGTTAAAAGCTGCTTTCCTCCCGTGCTTCTACAATCCCGAGACGGGCTGGCTCGGTTGGTGGCGCAGCCGGGACGGAGGGTTGCGTGATTATACATCGCCCTGGGTCACCGGGTTTGCGGTTAAATATGGGCTGCTTTCTCCCGAAGAAGGGAAGCCGATGTTGGAAAAGCTTTGGGATCAGATTGATGCCGCGGGTTTCACACGCTTCGACCTTGGCATACCCTTTAACCTTGTTCCAATTAAGCCGGGTGACTACCACTATGGTCCTGGTGGGGACCGGACTGTGGCAGCCCACCAATTCCAGCATTACCTCAATGGCGGTTGTCTCGTGAACGACACCTTTCACTTTTTGGTGGCCTCGCAGATGGCAGGATTGGGCGACCGCGCCGACCGCGTTTTAGGGGCTATGCTGCAGCGGCAGTGGGCCGGTGCGCATGAGAACGGCGGTGGATTCCAAAATGGGATCGGTGGCGGTGGCGAGTTTTATACGTGGGACGGCACGACGTGCGGCTACGAGGGCCATCTCACCTACAGCTTCACGTTCCTTCAAGCGGCCCTCCTCCGCGAACCCGCCTTCCGCGATCGGGTCTACGGCCCGCTCTTCCTCAAGAAATGAACGTGACCAGCGGAGCGAGAGAAGGCAGGCGAGAAGAGTCTCGAGGAATTCGTCAGAGCGAGGCGGGCTGCGTGCTTCGTCGGAACCGACGCTTCGAATTGAGTAATCTTCGCTTTAGCCCCCATAATCAGCGTTTTGGCCCCTTCATATCAGTTGCTTCGGCATGAACGGGCCATATTGTTAGTAAACCTCCCAGTTGTCCGCGGAACGCGTGCGACATTAGTGAGTCAATTAATGTTAGTCCTTCAACCCTCTTAAAATCCCCATGAAATTCACCTCCCTCCTTGTCAGTGTCGGTCTGGCCGCAGCCTTTTCCATCGGCACCGCCCACGCGAACCTTCTCATCGCCTACAATCCAGACGGAGTAGCGAATAACTTCCAGGTAGGTCTTTTTAGCGACACCGGCACGCTTCTGCGAACCTACGGCACTGGATTCGGAAATGGTCAACATGTGATTGTGGATGACGTTGGGAATGGCTACTTTGCAGATGCATCCACGGGTGTTTACAAATACGATCTCGCAACTGGCGTTGGCGGGCTTTTGTATAACGATGCCACTCCGATCGGTCTTGGTTTTAATAGCACCAGACCCGGTGAGATTCTTGTTGCCCTGACGACCGGAGTCGTCCGAATCAACAGCAACTCAGGAGCTACTCTGGCTACGCTTTCGGGGGGAGTTTACTACGACGCCTTCTACAATCCGGTAGCGAATCAAGTGATTGCCGCTTATAACGGTACCAGTGCGCAAACTTTAGATCCCGTCTCTCTTGCCCTATCCGGTGCCACTCCTGTGATCACTGGTTCTATCCAGGCGACGACCAGCTTGGCCGGAGTTTTGTATTTCGCCGGAAACACCGGAGAAATCCGCAATGAAAGCAATGCGCTGATCTACACCTTCGGAGGCGCCTCACCGAACGCTTACGACATCAGCAACAACGGCACGAACCTGATCGCGGCTGATTACTCGAATGGAGTCATCTCGACATTCACTACGGGAGGAACTCTGGTCAACAGCTTCGATTTAGGATCTGCTGCGTCCGGTGTTGCGTTCACTGCGATTCCAGAGCCATCAACCTATGCGTTATTCGTGATCGCAGGCCTTGCGGTGTTGGTTTTCCGCCGTCGTCGCGCTGCATAATTTTTTTAAGGTGAAACTTGCCGCTGGGCTTTTACTGGCCCGGCGGTTTTTTTTGCCGAATCTTACCGTATCTATCGAGAAGCCCACTCTCTGCATGGCTGTGTTTGGCAGATGGGAGGGCTCAAGCTACATTCATTAACTCAGCGCGTCTTACCTGGACGTGCGCAACCTTACGCGCCAGTTTGAAGCCGTTGCTTTCGGCTGTGGAGCGCGCTGCACCTATTTTTCAAATGACATCACCAGCCCAACCCACTACCGACTTCGAAACGCTCCTTGGCACCACGGGTTTCTTCGAGGATCCCTTTCCGATTTATGCGCAGCTTCAGGAGGAGGCTCCCGTGTATTGGTGTGAGAAGTGGAATGCCTGGCTGGTGACCCGCCAGGCGGACATCATGAAGCTGATCCGGGACACGGATTCGCTTTCCAATACGCAGCGGCACACGATGCTGCTGCGTCAGCTTTCGGAAGAAGATCGCTCGCAATTACAAACGCTCCAGAAGCACTTCGAAGGGCAGGGGTTGATCAATTCTGATCCTCCGAAACACACCCGGCTGCGCCGTCTTTCCAACAAGGCATTTACTCCGACGTTGATAGAAGAAATGCGTCCGCAGATTGAGGCCATTGTGGAAGATCTGGTCGGCAAGATCGATGCGACGCAGGGCTTTGACCTCATTCCGGCACTCGCCTTTCCCTTGCCAACGATTGTGATCGCAGAAATGCTGGGAGCAGCGCCGGAGGATCGCGACAAGTTCCAATTCTGGTCTGAATCGATCACTGCCTTTTCGCAGTCAGGGAAAATTGTCTTCGAAAAGGCATTGATCGCGCAGCAAAGCATCATTGAACTCACTGAATATTTCCGGGTTCTCATTCAGGAACGCCGTGCCCGCCCGAAAAAGGATCTCATCAGCATGATGACGGCCGTGCGGGAAGAAGGGCAGGGATTTACCGATGACGAGCTTTTCGATACGTGCGTGACTCTGCTCATCGCCGGGCACGAGACGACCACGAGCTTGATCGGAAACGGAATTTTGGAACTCCTCCGCCATCCCGATCAACTCGCCGACCTTCGTCGCGATCCTTCTTTGATGCGGACTACCGTGGAGGAAATTCTCCGCCATCAGTCACCGGTCCTCGCTATGCACCGGCGTGTGACGCAGGATATGGAGCACGACGGAGTGCGCTTTGCGGAGGGTGACCTGGTTTACTTCGTTTTGGCCAGTGCCAACCGTGATCCGGCCTTTTTTAACGACCTGCACAGCTTCGACATTCGGCGTTCGCTGAAAGACAACAAGCATATCGCGTTCGGTTTCGGGAATCACTTTTGCCTCGGTGCACCGCTATCCCGGATGGAGGGTGCGATCGCGTTTGACGCGTTGTTGCGTCGCTTTCCCAATCTTCGGCTCGCCGGTGAGCCTCACTGGAAGGCGAACATCATGGTTCGCTTCCTCCAAACGCTGCCCTTGGCAGCCGAGTAGGCGCTGGAAAAAATTTGGTGCGGCGGCACGCGCTCAATTTTTCTACTAATGAAAAATACTCTCAGCCACCGCTGACAAGCGGATGGCGGAGTTGGTGACCGAAGTCGGCTACCAAGGTTACGCCAGCATGCAATACATTGACGACATACCCTATGAAAACCTCCCATCGCAGCTTTTCCGCACGGCGCTATCTATCGCTTTGGCTGATTCTTTTTTCCACCTGTCTTCTCCATGCTGAAGTTATCGATGTGACGAACGCAGACTTCGATAATGGGGCGGAGGGGTGGGCTATTTCGACCGGTGGGGAGGTGATCGAGGCTCCGGCTGCGGTTGCAGATTCTTTAAAAGGCGGGGTGTTGGCATTGTCCTCCGGTGCATTCGCCAACAGCTTTCTCGACATCACGCCGCAGGCAAATACCACCTACACATTTTCGGCAACCGTGGCCCCCAGTCAGTCGGAACTGCCCGTAAACGGGAAGCTCGCCATTTTTCTCTATCGCGGGACCGACACCCGCTATGTTGCCGAGACTCCGGTTGTTTGGGCCGGGGTTTATGATCCGCTGTTCGTCCGCGTGGAATATGCTTGCGAGGTTCCACCCGAGGAGGGTTGGAAGCTTGGGGTCCAGATCATGAGCCAAGAACGGGGGATGTGGGCCGACGAGGTCAATTTCCACTCCGCCGAAATGGCCGAACCGCTCCGGCTCGACGGAAAGTTTGGACAGGTCGAGATCGATCCAACACGTCCGGCCTTAAAGTCGCTCACGCTCCGTCGGCCGGACGGCACGCTCGAACCCCATTCGCTCCTCTCTCCCAAGGGCGCACCCTGGCAACGGGGGATGGTGGAGTGGGGAACGCAGGCTCTCACCTTTGCAGCAGACGTAACCGGACGACGATTCGAGAGTCGGAACCGACCGCCGGAGTCGGTAGAAAAAACTGACCAAGGCATCACTCTGCGTGGAGTTGTCCTCACGGATGGCTCGGATGAACCGGTGGCGAAGGAGGATTGGACACTGAAAATAGAGGGTGATGATCTGGTCTGGACGGTTGAGCGCACTTGGCTTCGAGAGCTCGCAACCTCCACCACAGGCACACCGGCCCTGTTTTTCAGCACCCGCCCGATCAGCCCCAATCCCTCGACGATTCTTCCCAACTCCGTGGCCACGACATTCTGGATCGCGCCGGATAAACTTCGAGGCTGGCACAATCCATTTTACCGCCCCGCCGCTCAATCCTTCGGGCACAAGCTGGCGATGGATAATAATATGGTTGTCATCGAGCCGGGAGGCTGGGCGATCCTGAAACTCTTTCCGGCCTGGCAAAACGAGACTGAACCCCGCTTTGCCGCTGAGGGCGGACACCTCTATCGGCGGGGGCATTTCGGATGGCTCAGTGAGGCGGGAATCGTCTCGAATCCGGATGTGAAGCGTGTTTACAAGGCGGGAGAAAAGGAAAAAACCACGCTACGGCTCAGCGCCGTGCCTTCCGCCGTCAGCGGCCACCAACTCGCCGTGAAGGCGGATGATCCAAGCGGCACGATCGACACCCTCCGGCAATTTTACGGCGCCCTCTTCAATGGAGGCTGCATTAATGACCAGGTGAATTACAATTTCGGCAATGAGACGGACGGGTGGTATTACGGTGGTGGGTCATGGATGAAGGGGCTGCCATTTCTCGCTGGCGCGCCAGCGGCGGACGCCGCTTCCTCGCGTCCCTTGGAACTGCCCCGTGCATTCCGAGACAATCTCCAGATGATTATCGGCACGGAGTTCGAGCCCGGACGCACCCGCTTCGGTTACAATTTGGCTGGCGCCTACACCGACGACAACATTATCCAGGTCATCGGCGGACGGGCTTACTACCTCTACTCCGGCGACATCGACTTCGTCCGGCAGAACCTCCCATTTTACCGCCGCGCGGTGGCATTGTATCTGGGGAATCTCAACGCGGATGGCCTCGTTCAACTTCCAGGAATTTCTCATTGGTATTACGACGCGATGTATGCCACCGGGGTAACGACCTATCATAACGCGTTTCTCTATCGTGCACTGATCGATCTGGCCGGGATGGAACTAGCGGCCGGCAACACGGCGGAAGCCTCCGCAGCTGAGGCCGAGGCGGCCAAGCTCAAGGAGGCGATCAATCGTGTCCTATGGTGGGAGGATGCGCCGGACGGACCACGGTATTGCGATTGGATCCAGCCCGACGGAACAAAGATCGCCTACGGAGCTGACCTCTGCCAGTTCCCGCCGCTTGCCTTTGGCATTGCCTCTGAGGAACAGGCCAAAAAACTCATCAGCACAATTGACAGACGCATTGCGGTTCTTGAGCACGAGAATGGCTATGCCGGATACGCATCGCGCTCTGCTTACTGGCCGGTTCCCGCCATCGTCAACGCGCACCCTGTCAACCAGGGATTCGGCAACTACATGAACGGCGGATCGTTCCTTTGTATGACCTATTGGGAAATCATGGCCCGCGCTGCAGCGGGCGATGCAGAAGGCGCATGGAACCGCCTGCAAAAGTTCGCTGAAGGTACCCGCCTCACCGGGGAGAAAGGCTTCATTGGTAACAA
The DNA here is from genome assembly GCA_041740065.1 of Chthoniobacterales bacterium. Lineage (GTDB taxonomy): Bacteria > Verrucomicrobiota > Verrucomicrobiia > Chthoniobacterales > JAATET01 > JBDNGG01. The sequence goes on along the minus strand of JBGSMR010000272.1, from coordinate 2,441 downwards.
TTGGATCATGGAGGACGGTCGGATCGGGTTTGGCGCCTGCGATGAGCCGTATCTGTCCGATGCCATCGCTGTGCCGGGCGCGCTCGTGCAGGGAATCCTCGGCATCCGCCAGACTAATGACAAATTGGAGGTAAATCCCGTCCTCCCTGCCGCCTTGCAAAAGGCCTCAGTCGAAGTTGTCCACCTTGGTATGCGCAAACGGGTGACGATCGATGGGGAAAACGTGAAGATCGAAGACCTTGACCGCGCGTTCACCCCTCCCGCCGAACTCACATGGCGGGTTAATGCTGGAAGCCCGCCGGAAGCTGCAATCTTCATCGACCGTACGTTTGACGCAGGGACCGCCTGGGTAGCCGCGCCGGAAATCGATCTTCTGCCTGGCCAAGGGATCAGCCTGAAACCCGGCACCCGGACCGGAACCTACACCACTGCTCTGTGCGACTGGGGGCAGGCGGCCACGATCACCGGCCTGCGCACCAGCGCGACTCTCAATGGCGGTACCATCACTGCTGATATTGAAACTTCGAACGATGGGTTCCAAACCATCGCCGCCAGGCAGAATCTCAAGTTGGAGGATGGCGACAAAACTACGACATTGAAAGACCTGCCGCCCGCACGCGAAGCCCGACTAGTCTTTACCCTCGACTCCCCTGCGGGAGCTGAAAGCAGCGCCGTGCTCCACAGCATAGAACTCCGCGCGAACGGCGCTGGAGCATGACCAACGGTGGTCATGGTCGCCGTTTGCAGGAAGAGTTAATGCGCGCTTTTCCTCTGGCATTTCCTTTGCCTCCCGCACCCGCAATTGCCTCACGGCAAAAATTCATTCGTAACCCCCAAAACCACGCACTTCATGCATTCATCTTTCCTCGGTACCACACTGCTCGCACTAGCCATCGTGCCCACCCTTGCCTTCGCAAACGAGGCAGATAGCCGTCTTGTGATGGCCGGAGGATTTGGCAGTGCCACGGTCGAGACTCGCGCTCCCTCACTTTCCGCCCTCACCCTGCGCCGTCCCGATGGGCAGATCGAACCTCAGTCGCTCCTCTCGGATCTACCACGACATGGGGATTGGACCCGCGGCGGCTACACTTATGTCGTTACGACCGACGGAGTTCGTCACGAAAGCCGGTTCAGCGCACCAGATAAGGTGGAGATCGAGCGCGAGGGGGACAGGGTTACAGCCATGCGCCTGCTGGGAGTAAAACTCGCCTCCTCGGCCACCGCCGAGCCTGTGGCGGTCGAGGATTGGACTCTTACCGCCGAGGGCGATGCCCTCGTTTGGGAAATTGTCCGGCGCTGGCAGCGTGACCTCACCTATGGACTTTCCGGCACGCCGGGGTTGTTTTCCACCTTCCATTCCCGCTCGCAGACAAATGCCACCACGAGCACGATCTGGTATGATCCCATCTATTTCGACGGACGCATGGAAACCGCTTTCCAGCAGGGGAATATCCTGTCTTTCGAGCTGCAGGCGATGTTCGGCCGCCGCTTCGAGCAGGGATTCCATGGCGTGGCCGAGTTCGCCGATCGCCATGATGCCGGCCATGCGCGCGCCGCCCTTGAGCGTATGCAGATCGCGCTGCAGACCGCCGATGATCTCGCGCTCGTCCGGGTTTTCGCGCAGCGACACCAGCAACTGGTCGGAATGATCCAGCAGGTCGCGACCTTCCTCGACGAAGATGTCAATGAGTTCGGCATCGAGATCGGTCATGTCCAGATCGGTATCCGGATCCACGACGGCCGTATTGGCCAGCAGGCGTGCGACGACGGACGGTTCGGCCTGCGCGGTTGCGATCGCCTCGGATACCGGCTCGTTGCTCTCCGTATCGGCGTTTTCGGCAAGCAGGCGTTCCGCTTCCAGCCATTCCGCTTCGCGACGCTCCGAATCGAGACGCACGGCAGCGAGCCGCTCCTCCTCGATACGGATGAAGTCGCGCATTTCCTGTTCGCGCAGCGCCGCTTCGGCACGCTGGGCTTCGACGCGTTCTGCTTCGAGACGTTCCGCTTCGAGACGTTCTGCTTCGGCACGTTCGGTTTCTAGGCGTTCTGCTTCAAGACGTTCCGATTCCGCACGCTCGACTTCGAGGCGTTCCGCTTCAAGATGTTCCGCTTCGAGGCGCTCGGCTTCGAGACGTTCCGCTTCGTCACGTTCTGCGGCAAGACGTTCCGCTTCGACGCGCTCGGCTTCGAGACGTTGTGCTTCGGCGCGTTCGGCTTCGAGTCGTTGTGCTTCGAGTCGTTGTGCTTCGAGTCGTTCGGCTTCGAGTCGTTCGGCTTCGGCGCGTTCTGCTGCGAGAAGCTCTGCTTCCGCGCGCGCGATTTCGAGACGTTCGGCTTCGAGACGCTCGGCCTCGTAGGATTCCATGACCGCAAGCAGGCGTGCGGCTTCGTCCGCATCGGTGGGCATGCCGGAGTCCGGCGGCATCGCAGCCGGCGGGTTC
>JBGSMR010000262.1:0-7536 GCA_041740065.1 Chthoniobacterales bacterium | reverse complement strand
ACAGGCCGCGGAACTCGGAGCGGACATCATCAAGGCAGACCCCACGGACGACGTTGAAGTTTACCATCAGGTCGTAAAAATCGCAGGGCGCATTCCAGTTTTGGTTCGCGGTGGCGGCCGAGCCCCTGACCAAGAAATCCTCGACCGAACTGAGCAACTCATCAAACAGGGTGTCGCGGGAATTGTCTATGGGCGCAATGTGATCCAGCATGAAAATCCGGCGGGCATGACACGGGCGCTGATGGCAATCGTGCACGAAGGAGCAACGGCAGCGGAAGCCGCCAAGTATCTTAACTGAATTTAAAGCGATGAAGGACTCAGTAAACATTGGAATTATTGGTGGCGGGTTAATGGGCCGTGAGGTCGCGAGCGCACTTGCACGCTGGTTTGTTTTAGATGGATTTCCGGTCAAAGCAGAACTCACGGCTGTCTGCGACCTCGCGGAGAAGCAGCGGGAGTGGTTCCGTCAGATTCCCACGGTGAAGTTACTCACCGCCGATTACCATGAGTTGCTAGCCAACCCGGACGTAGATGTCGTTTACGTTGCCGTGCCACATAACCTGCATGAGACCATCTATCTTGATGTGCTCAAGGCTGGCAAAGACCTATTCGCCGAAAAGCCATTCGGGATGGATCTAAAAGCCGCAACTGCCATTGCTGAGGCCGCGAAAGCGTCGGGCCGTTTTGTTCGCTGCAGCTCCGAGTTTCCATTTCTGCCTGGCGCCCAACGCGCGTATCAAGCAGCAATCAGCGGCAATCTCGGCAAAGTCTTGGAAGTGCACTCTGGCTTCCATCACAGCAGCGACCTCGATCCCACGAAGCCTGCCAATTGGAAACGCCAGGTCAAAACCTGCGGCGAAATCGGCGTTATGGGAGATCTCGGGATGCATGCCGTGCATGTTCCCTTCCGCGCGGGATGGACTCCCAAACGCGTGTATGCGCAACTCCAAAAGATCTATCATGAACGTCCCGATGGCAAAGGAGGAATGGCATCGTGCGACACTTGGGACAACGCCATGCTGCATACCGAAGTGGAGATCGACGGTGCAGAGGTCCCTGTGCGTTTCGAAATGAAGCGGCTCGCCCCAGGTGAGACCAACACATGGTTCATCGAAATTTTAGGCACTGAAGGCGGTGTGAAATATAGCACCAAAGAACCGAAAACCCTCTGGACGTTCACGCGGGGCAAGGAGCAGATCTGGCAAAAAACGGATTTAGGCTTTCACGGTCCCTTTCCAACCATCACCGGCGGCATCTTTGAACCAGGATTTCCTGATTGTTTTATGCAAATGTGGGCAGCATTTCTTGCGGAACGCGCTGGAAAATTGGACGGAAAATTCGGCTGTGTCACTCCGGACGAAGCGGTATTAAGCCATACGTTTTTTGCGGCTGCTCTGCGGTCTCAAGCGGAAAAACGTGCCATAGATCTTTAGAACTTAACGTACCTTCCAGATGAAACGTAGCGATATCAACTCTCTCATCCGATCCGCAGAATCGTGCTTCCAATCGCACGGTTGGGCCCTTCCTCCTAACCCAAAATGGGATCTCACGGACTTTGGCCTCGCAGATTGGCGGAAGCATGGATTGGTTCTAGTCAATCTTGCTGAAGAACCCGAGTATTGTGAAAAGCTCATGTATGCGCAGGAAGGCATGACGACACCGTCTCACACGCACAAGAGAAAGAAAGAGGACATCATTTGCCGTTGGGGGCGTCTTGCCGTGCGGGTATGGTCCGGGCACCCTAAAAATTCTGAGGGTGCGCTGTTTTCGATTCCTGTGAACCACGAACTTGTGGAATGTCTCTCTGGTAGCACCATCGAGCTAGACGCAGGCTCGCGCGTCACGCTCGTCCCTGGTGTGTACCATGAATTCTACCCGCTCTCCACCGAGTGCATCATCGGTGAAGTGTCCACAGCCAATGATGACCAGCACGATAATTTTTTCCTCAACCCCGATGTTGGAAGATATCCCGGTATTGAAGAAGACGAACCTGCCCTCATTGACCTCATCAGCGACAAGCTGAAATGACAACGACCACCGGAATCATCGGCGCAGGAAACTGGATCGTCGACACGACCAAGATCATCGACATCTATCCGTCTCAGGACACCCTTGCCAACATCGGGTCCGAAGAACGGAATAATGGCGGAGGAGCTTTTAATATTTTAATCGATCTCGCCCGGCTTGGTGCGGATTTTCCGCTGGAAGCGCTCGGGTTGATCGGACGAGATGCGGAAGGCGACTGGATCATTGAGCACTGCAAAGCTCAAGGGATTCGCACGGATCATCTAGCCCGTCATCCATCGGCTCCGACCTCATATACTGACGTCATGACCGTGCGCTCTACGGGACGCCGGACGTTTTTCCATCAACGCGGTGCCAATCGATTTTTTGGTCCGGAGCATTTCTCATGGGACGAGTTGCAAGGGCGGATTTTTTATCTTGGTTACCTTCTTCTTCTAGATGCCATGGATGCTCCAGATGCGGCTCATGGGACCGTGGCCGCCGGTGTGCTGTGGGATGCGGGGCAGCGGGGATTCTACCGCGTAGTGGACCTGGTCAGCGTTGAGCGACCGGACTACAGCGACATGGTCAATCCGTCGCTCCCAGAAATCGATTTGCTCATTTGCAATGAACTCGAGGCATCTCGGGTCACTAGTATTCCCACTCGCGATCGCGATGAAAAATATTTGTCTGAGGGCCTCCAAGCCGCCGCGCTCACGCTGCTGCAGCGGGGAGTCAGGGATTGGGTGGTCATTCATTTGCCCGAGGGTGCCTATGCTCGCTCGGCCGCAGGCGAAGAAGTTTGGCAGGGACGCGTCCGGTTTCCGTCGGAAAAGATAGTCGGTGCAGCAGGAGCAGGAGATGCTTTTGCAGCAGGACTTCTGTATGGATTGCACGAAAAATACGCGATGCAGCAAAATCTGCTAATGGGCGTCTGTGCTGCGGCAGCGTGCCTACGTTCAGCCACTACTTCTGGCAGCGTCTCACATCTGGACGATTGCCTCGCGCTGGGGGCTGAGCACGGTCATCTCGCTTTTCCGTGACCTTCTTTCGCCACTAAGGTTTGATCGCTGGATCACCCATCTAGCAGAGCATCCATGTTTGCCAAAGAACGTCACAACGCGATCAAGAAAATCGTTCGAGAACACCGGCGATTAAGTTTTTCACAACTTCAAGCACTGGTGGATGTCTCCCCCGCGACCCTGCGGCGGGACCTGACGGATCTAGAAAAAGAAGGCGAGGTCCTTCGCGTGCATGGTGGAGTGCTGGATCCCGCTTACGTGCGGTCAGAAATCTCTTTCGATGACCGTCTGCTTCGAAACAGCGCTGCAAAAAAGGCGATCGCCACCAAAGCGGCTTCTCTAATACCGCCGGGTTCAAGTGTGTTTGTGGATGCTGGATCAACTTGTCTCGAAGCAGGAAAAACGCTTTTGGGCAGGAAAGATGTACGCATCATCACCCATTCCGTTGCCCTCACGGCGATCTCGCTGCACGGGCAGGCCGAATTTCTTTGCATCGGTGGGGAACTTCGCCGTGTGAGCGGCGCTCTTGTCGGCGGAAGCGCCTTGGGTGCACTCTCCGCGCTGAGAGCCGACTTCGCGCTAATCGGCGCCTCAGGGATGGACCTGGAAGGCTGCTGGACCACTGAGGTCTCTGAGGCGGAAATGAAGGTGGCTATTCTTGCCCGCTGTCAACGCAGGATCCTCTTGGCAGACTCTAGCAAGTGGCAGGAACCCAGTACAATTCGATTTGCGAAATGGACGGAGTTTCAAGAATGGGTGACAGACAAGAAGGTCCTAACAAGCGACGGACGTCTGCTGCGATCTCAGGGAATAGAGATCCACACAACGCCATAAAATAGCAGTCGTCTTCAGCGAGCAAACGATGCCTAGTCCGCAGTTTCTTAAAGGGCTCTGAGGATTCTGATGAAGAGCTGAAGGGAAGAAACGCAGTTTCACCGGTGCGGATCGGGAACTCGTGCGGAACCGTCGGGCGTTACGGTCCAGTTTACCGTCATCGCCCGTAGCCGCGGCCAATGGCTCCCAGCGCGATACGATTCGTCGCGAAGATTGGTGGATTTCTTATCTTCCAACCCGGCTTCCCCAATTGAGGGCCGAGGGGACAAAAAAAGTGGAGGCGAGGGGAGTCGAACCCCTGTCCTAATCGCGCTCTGCGCGACTATCTACATGCTTAGACGGTCTTCAATCTCGGATGCGCGCTGCGGGCCGACACGCCACGCTCATCCCAGCATCCACGGGGTCGATCTCACTGGTCAGCGCGGTTGCACCACTGTCCAGCCAGCCTGCTGGCGTCGCGTCCACCCGCAGCAGGCGTCAGGGCGAACACGTCACGGCTACTTAGGCCGCGAGAGCGAGATTTTCGTAATCTGCGTTTATTTTTGTTTGACTCGATTGGTAACGGGGCCAACGAATCATCCCCGGCATGCAAGCCTGGCATTGAACGAATAGTCGAAACCATTACGCCCCCTTTTTTTCTTGCACCCCAACAATACCCCGAATGTCTCCGGACACAAGGAGATAATTCCCCGCATACGCATGGGCCGGGATACCCCTCTGGGAAAATGGGGCTGGAAACTCTTTGCCCGCAAAGGCAATTGCAATACCGCTGTTGTCGCCATAGCCCGCAAGCTTCTGGTCCAAGTCTGGCGTCTGCTTTCCGGAAATCCTCCCACCACCCTCGAAGCTGACAAAGGTCTGACCCTCAAATTGCAAAGACTTGTCAGTGTATTGGACAAGGATTTGCGCAGTGCCAACGGACTGAGCGGACCAATCAACCAGTGCGTCCTCGAACTCAAACAACGATTGCTTTCCAACACCGCAATCCTCACACAATGAGAACCCCAGAAAATCGACTTGATGGGGGCTATGCGCCCCCAAACCCCGCACCGCTCGCCGCGGCAGGCGTTCGGGGGGAACCTCAGCAAGCCTTGCCTGCGTCTCTCCGAAAGAATCAATCCACTGAAAATAGCGAAGAACCACATTCTGCGAAAACCTATGCCGAAAAATCCACCTGAAGTAGGCAGCGAAGTCATCATACCATACCTGACCGAATTTGGCGCGAGAGCCATTTTTGCGCACTCTCATGGGTCATCAGTTATGAATCAACGTATCACCCGCTTTTTTACTCCCCGGTGTCTTTTTTGCTTGAGACAACACGCGGCTCCTCTCCGTAAAGCAGTTCCCCCTCATCGTAAACCGTGATCTTTTCCGACTTAGCTGTAGCCTGCGATCCCGACCCCAAGCCTTGGAAAGACGGGTCGTTTGATGGATTCCACGCGGAGGCCGGAAATCCCGAGCGCACACTTAACCGGAACAACGACTCCCGACGAAAACCTGATGACGAACCGGGAGCTATGCGTGTGCCGCTGAAATCGATCTCAACATAGTAAATATTGCGAGGGACATCGTATGGCAATAGGGGAGAAATCTTGGCTCCTTGGCTGTATGTCAAGCTCGCCTGCACCGCACTGACGTTAAAACCCGCACTGTAAACCTCCGTGAGGTCCATGTAATACCGGAACGCGAGCTCTTCTGATGCCCTTGCAGGATAGGCGGAGCGGTTATTAATGAAGGCCCTGATTTCGGTAAATCCGTTTCCTTGCTGAGAAATTGAAGCTTCCACAAAGTAATCATTCACGGGATCCACAAAAACCGGGAAGTCCGCGAGCGGGGTACCGCCGTTGAACTGTACTAACCGGGCAACCGCGCCGGTGAATCCTGCATTGTAATCCAAGGCAACTTCATTGGCGACGTAGTCGGTGCGGAGGTCGGAGTATGCCGAGTCATTCGCCGCCGTAGGGCCGGCGACCAATGCTCCGTAGAGGACGTTCCGATTCAGGGGAGGATTCGAGATGTTATTGTTCCACGAACCATGCGCTCCCCGGTGGTGCGGGTTAACAGGGGGATTATTTCCAAAGCCCACTACGTAGCTGCGATTCATGGGGTTTTCACCCAAGGTATAATGGATTTGCCGTTTTGCGAAGTCGCGATACCGGGTGCCCACATCGCCCACTTTGTCGGCATAGATAAAGGCCAGCAGCGCGGCATTGGAAACGTAGCGCAAGGAACCCCATTGCGCGAGCCATGCGAGCCCGCCTGCCGTGTAGCTCACCCTCTGGCCGCTATCACCAACCGTCCAATAGTTCAGCCATTTCTCCACGGCTGTTTTATAGACCTGCTTGCCAGTGAGCTGCGCAAGCAGGACCGCCGCTCCAGGCAGCTTGTTATCCCAATCATGGGTCCAGCGGATCGTTGTCGACCCAAAGGACTGATTGTAAATCGACTCTGCTTTTTGCAGATAGAGCGCATCGTTTGTCGCGCGGTAGAGCCACACGGCCGCCCACAGCAACTCATCGGCGTAACCCGAATACGATTTATAAAAGTTGGCCGCATCCGGAATCGAAACCGAGTAATCGCCGCGATACGTCTCTGCGAAGGTGAACAATTGCCGTGCATGAACAAGCATGCGATCCGCATAGGCAGGGTCACTCGCGCGGAACAGCAACGACGCAGCAGAGAGTGCTGCGGCAGCCTCAGCGGTAACTTCAGAACCTGGCTTCGATGCGGTAACTGCGTAGGAGGGGCGCGCCATCATCATAGTTTCGGAAGGCCCCCAATACGAATGATCCAGCCCCCCTTGCCCGACTTGGGCATAAAAGACATTGGGCGCAGCGTGGGCCTTCATGACCCAATCCATTCCCCACCGAATATTGTCATTGAGATACTCCGCTTGACCGGACGCTGAGTAACCCGAAGCATACTCGACCCCGCCCCAAGCTAGTAATGTCATGGAACTAAGCATCGGAAGCCCGAACTTTACGTGATCCCCCGCATCGTAGAACCCACCAGTCAGATCAAGCCCGACATCCGAGCCGTCCTGCAATCCGGAATCCCCCCGCCACTGCACCCGAAAATCTGCAGGAAGTGCGCCTGAACGCTGGCTATCGTAGAAATAAAGCGCCTTTTGCAGAACCTCCCCGTAATTGAAAACTCCCGCACCCGGAGTTGGTGACGGGGTAGGAGTAGGCACCGGCGTTGGCAATGGCGAGGGGATTGGGGTCGGCGTGGCAACAGGCGTTGGTGAGGGATTGGGATTGGGAGTCGGAGTCGGAGTTCCAGCCGTCTGAAAGGAAAAGTTGAAATCGGTCGGCGCCTGTTTCAGATCTCCAGGAGATGCATTGAACCCAAAACTCACCTGACCGTTGGCAGGGATGTCTTTATTCCATGAGACCGTGGACGCATCGAACGTCAAACGATCCCGAACCCGGCTGACGACCCGGGCATTCCAGATCGAAGAGACTGCCGGAGTCATTCGAAAATCCAGTATCCAGGAGGGAAGTGGCTGAGACGTCTTGTTCTTGATCGTGATGCTCGCACCGAAGCCGCTTTTCCAATCGCTAGTAACACGAAATGTGACGGTAGCATTCGGCGTTTCAACCACGGTATCTGGACCGCCAGGCACCGGCGTTGGCACCGGCGTTGGCACAGGCGTTGGTGAGGGATTGGGATTGGG
>JBGSMR010000170.1:0-10294 GCA_041740065.1 Chthoniobacterales bacterium | reverse complement strand
GACTACATCGATTCCTACTACAATCATCACCGCAAACACTCCGCCCTCAAATACCAATCCCCGGCCCAATTCGAGGACAATCTTCACTCTCTAAACTAAATCAAATTTGGTCCAGAAATCCGTTGCACCTCAGACCTCGTCAGGGTTCAAGAAGAGCACTAAATCGTTTACCCCGTCAGCTGTTGGGATCGCCCATGTCTTGGGAACGCCAGAGCCAGCAATTCGAGCGCAGATTTCGAGAGCACCTCTCGCGATGTAAAGATCGTACGAATGCAACTGCGGGACTACACCAGCAGAAGAGATTTCATCGTATCGCCGCTGAATAGCATCACGAACCGTGAGAGCTTCTGTGGGAGAAATTTTAGATAATTCGTTTTTTGATTGAGCCTTTGTAGGAGTGGGCGTGGTTGACGTGGAAGGTGGAACTCCGTTTCTCCACACCATTACCAATTCCTCAGACTCACCATGCCCTTTCTTGATTACCACCCCAGGCTGGCAGGTTGTTTTGAGGAGAGATTCGACAACAGGAAAAAGCGACCCTGCTCCAGCAAAACTGGATGCCTCAAGATTCTTCGGCACGAGCGCAACCAACATCATGTGTGGACCAGTGCTTGTCTCACCGTGGATGTTCGGCCATGTCAACGTCTCTACATCGATCCTCCTTGAGTGTCCTCCCAGTCGGACAATTTCATTCACATAATCATCGGCTGCGCGCGTAAGAATTCCAGATGGGAAATCCTCAGAAGGAAGTGCCAATCCCAATTGAAAAAATCGGGGATCACTGGGATGAATGGAATCGATTTGGTTGTTCTGGGAATGGGTCATTTCCGATTACTACCACAACGAAGGGGAGTAGAGGAACCCCAAGAATCCGTCAAAACACCCTTGAAGACCTACCGCCAACAGACCGAGCATTACCCGCAAGCACTGGCCAAGATTTCCCTAAAAAGGTGCTTCGAGATAGACCTCAGCTTGAGATTGGAAGCACTGGAAGATCCACTATTGGAGGTGGCTTGGTAGGGAGAAAGCTCCGTTTGGAGGCACCTCTAGCACCCGTCGACCTAGCACCCGTGCAATTCTTCTAGGCAACGAAAAACCCGCAGAACAAGTGTTCATGCGGGTTTGAGTGGTGCAGCTGAAGGGAGTCGAACCCCTAACCTTCTGATCCGTAGTCAGATGCTCTATCCAATTGAGCTACAGCTGCGTCATTTGGAGAGGGAGATAAAAGCAGGGATCGAGGCGGACGTCAAATCCGAATTCGCGAATTTGCAGCGTCGTTCCACTGGCCTTTGCGATTTTGCGCTTCGTGCCGGGGGGCGTGGTTGGTCTAAAGATTGGGTCGGTGAATTCCTCTGCGAACCGGAGATTGCATCCGCGGTGCGCGAAATTTTGTGGTTTCTCGCGGAGATCCGTTTACCCGTATTAGGACATGGATGGAATTTCGCTGCTTCAGGATTTTGCGGTAGTGCTGGTGGTCGCAGGGATCACCGGTTGGGTTTTCCGTCGGCTGGGGCTATCTGCGGTGGTGGGATATTTGGTTGCGGGAATCTTAATTGGCCCGTTTACTCCGCCGTTCACGCTCGTATCTAGTATCCACCGGATTGAGACGCTCACGGATCTCGGGCTCGCATTCTTGATGTTTTTTGTCGGGCTGGGCCTGAGTTTCAAGCGGATCCGGCGATTGGGGATTGGTGTAGTTGCTGCGACAGCGATAACCGCATTTTGTGTGTTTCATATCTGCCAGAGTTTCGCTGGGCTTTTGGGATGGGATGCCACGGTGGGATTCATTTTTGCAGCGATGTTAATGACATCGAGTTCGGCGATCATATCTAAGATGCTCGCGGAGGCTAAGCTCACCCACGAGCGTTTTGCTCAGAATGCGTTGGGTGTCACCGTACTGGAGGACGTGGTCGCGATTGTTTTGCTGACTATATTGGGCGCCCAATTGCAGATGGAGGGAGTCGCTCCGCGTGCCGTAGGCGATACGCTTTTTCTGCTGGCGGGATTTACTGCGATTGTCGTGGTGGTTGGTCTTGTCTTTGTGCCGAGGTTGTTAGAGCGCTTCGGAAAGGCAACCGACTCCGATCTTGCATCTGTGCTTGTTTCAGGTCTGGTTTTCATTGCCGGTGTGGCATCCATCCAGGCCGGGTTTTCGGTGGCCTTGGGAGCATTTCTATTTGGTGTCGTGATCGCTGAGACGCGATTTAAGTCTCAAATCGAAAAATCTCTGGGAGGGGCTCAGGATATGTTTAGTGCAATCTTTTTTGTCGCGATTGGAATGCTGATCGATGTCCAGGCATTTGTGGATAATGCGGGATTGATTCTCGGGATTGCGGCTTTTGCAATTGCGGTTCGGACCGTTGCTGCCACCGTTGGATTTGTAGCGACGGGAAACCCTTTGCCACTCGCAGTCGGATCTGCGGTTATCGTGACGCCGATCGGAGAATTCGCTTACGTAATCGCTCAGTTGGCGGTGGATGCGAAGGCGGTTCCGTCGTCTTTTTATGCCGTCGCCGTGGGTGTTTCAATTGTGACCGCGGTGAGCGCGCCGTTTTTTGCAAAGCGAGCGGAATGGATTGGCTCGAAGATGGAGCGTTTGCAGCCTCAGTGGCTTGAGCAGTCAATCGTCCGATATGGCGAATGGCTGGAGGGCGCAGCGCTCGCGTTTTCCCGGAACAACGTGTGGCGTCTCACCCGGCGTCGCACGGGGATCGCAATCTTGCAAATCGTGTTGCTGGGTGGCGTATTCGGATTTGGGAAACAAGTGGAAGCCGGGTTGAATCATCTGCTTTCGCGAGCGGGTTATGTTTTCCCGGGATGGGACATGGTTTATTGGCTGGGATTTTTGATTCTTGCGATTGGCCTGCTCGTGGCGACTTGGAACAGCCTACAGACGCTGTGCATCGTGTATGCAGAGGCGCTTACCATGCGCTCAGAAAATCCAGACCGGAATCGGGCACTCACACGGTTTTTTCTCCAGACCATAGCAGCTGCGGCACTTGGTGCAGGAGTGTGGATTGGATCGCCGATTCAGGCTGCTACACCGGTGATCGGTTTGGCGATGTTGGTTATTCTTGCATTTTTATACTTTGTCCTCCGACGTCAGTTGGGTGTGGTGGGGATCCGCATCGAAGACAGCTTATCGAATACAGCCAATCTTCCTGGACGCCGGAGTCGGGTATCCGCAGTTGCTTCGGGAGATGGTCCTAAAAACTGGGATATGGATGTGGTCGAATACGAAATTCCTGAAGGCTCCGCGTGCGCAGGCAAGACACTTCAAGAACTCGCCATCCGTCCAAACTATGGATGCTCGATCTTGGAGATTGACCGGCAGGGTTATGTATTGGACCGGATCCGTCCGGATGAGATGCTATACCCTGGGGACCGTTTGCTGCTTTTTGGAAATGCCTCGCAGATCGAGCAAACACAGGCGTTTCTCATGATTGAAGGAGTCGTCGAAAAAAATGCGGAGTTCGATTTTGACGAGGCGATTCTTGATACAGTGATCGTTCCTGAGGATGCAAACATCATCGAGGTTCGCCTTGCTGATGCAGGCATATTTGAGGCGACTGGCATCCAGATCATGGGCATTGAGCGTGCGGGAACGCGGACTATGAATCCTTCAGGAGGGGAATCCGTTCGAGCCGGGGACCGACTCTTGATCATGGGCAGTGCGGTAGAAATCCGCATGTTCCAAACCTGGATCCGCCCGTGATTGAGGGGCCTTTGAATTCCGTCTGCGGGGCGGGGGTTCCCGTGCTCGCGCTGGCTCCGATGCAAGATGTCACCGATTTAGCATTCTGGAAACTGATGGCGTCATACGGAGGCGCGGATCTGTATTTCACGGAATATTTCCGAGTGACGCGAGATTCACGGCTGGATCGCCATATTTTGCGCTCGGTGACGGAGAACCCCACGGGGCGACCAGCCATTGCTCAAATGATTGGCAATGATATCGACGCGATGGTGCGCACGGCTAAGGAACTTCAAAAACATGCGGTTGCCGGCATCGATCTTAACCTTGGATGTCCGGCGCCCGTGGTTTATCGAAAATGTGCAGGCGGTGGGTTGCTTCGTGATTTACCCCGCATCGATGGGATCCTTTCGGCCCTCAGGCAGGCCATCACGGAGGTTCCCTTCACGGTGAAAACGCGGGTGGGATTTGATCATCATTCTGAATTTGATGCTCTCCTCAACGTATTTGCGAAGCATCCGATCGATCTGCTTACCATTCACGCGCGCACCGTACGCGAGGGATACTCAGCCGTGGTGCATTACGACAGAATTCGCCAAGCCACCGACGCGTTGGATATTCCGATTATCGCCAATGGAAGTGTTGATGGATCAGAAAGTGCTTTGGAGATTTTAGCAGCTACCGGAGCGAGGGGCCTTATGATTGGTCGGGGCGCGATCCGGAATCCGTGGATGTTTTCGCAGATCCGTTCGGCAGTTCAAGGGGAGAAACTCGCAGAGCCAATCGGACGAGACGTGCTGGATTACATTCGAAAGCTTTATGATGCAGTCATCACTCCGAGCGTGTCAGAGCCAGCCCAAGTGCATCGAATGAAAAAATACCTCAATTTCATCGGCTCCGGAGTCGACGATGGGGGGGCATTTCTTCATGCGATCCGGAGGGTATCCACAAAGGTTGATTTCTTTGCGATTTGTGAGGCGCATCTGGATCATGGTGAGAAGTGGTGTTACTCTCCAAAGAAAGGAATAGTATGAGTGCACGCAAAACGAGACGACGCAGGTGGCCGATCATCGTGGGTGTTGCCCTTGTAACCTCCTTCGTGATCGTTCTATTTCTGAATCTTCAGGGGGGCAGGAATCACATCCGTTATGAGGTCCCGCATCAGGTGGCGGTGGAGGACCCTGCGTTTCTTCGTTACATGGGGCAATTGCTTGGTCCAAGCATCCTCGGCGGTAATCAAGTGACGGATTTACAAAATGGCGACGAGATTTTTCCTGCAATGCTTGAGGCCATTCGCTCGGCTCAAAAAACGATAACGTTTGAAACATACATCTATTGGTCGGGTGCCATTGGGCAGCAGTTTGCGGACGCATTGATTGAGCGGGCGCGTGCTGGAGTGAAGGTGCATGTCCTGCTGGACTGGGTCGGTAGCAACAAAATCAAGCAAGAATACCTGGATGCTCTGAAAGATGCAGGAGCCGAGGTGGAGCTTTATCGACCCTTACACTGGTATCATCTCACGCGAATGAATAATCGAACCCATCGTAAGCTTCTAGTAATAGATGGCCAGATTGGATTTACCGGCGGCGTGGGGATTGCGGATCCGTGGCTTGGAAGTGGAGAGACGCCGGACCAGTGGAGAGATTCCCATTACCGAATTGAAGGTCCGGCTGTGGCGCAGATGCAGGCAGCATTTGTGGACAATTGGATCAAGACGCGGGCGCAGGTCCTGATAGGAGAGGCTTATTTCCCGGAGATCCCAGCCCGTGGAGAATCCCTCGCACAGGTGTTCAAAAGCTCACGCAACAGCGGAAGTGAGAGTATGAGACTGATGTATCTTCTATCGATCTCCTCTGCGGTTAAATCGATTAAATTGCAGGCTGCATATTTCATTCCTGATGACCTTACGATCACCACCTTGGTCGATGCCGCGCACCGAGGCGTTGATGTGGAAATCATCGTGCCTGGGCCATACACGGACGTGCAGCTCGTGAAAAAAGCGAGCCGGTCTCGCTGGAAGACGCTTTTGGAGGCGGGCGTAAAAATCTACACTTTTCAACCTGCAAAATACCATTGCAAAGTCTTCATCGTGGACGATGTCTGGGTGTCTGTAGGATCGACAAACTTCGATGACAGGTCATTTCGGCTCAATGACGAGGCGAATCTAAATATCTACGACTCCGATTTTGCCCTGGAACAGGCCCGGGTTTTTGGAGAAGACGTCTCCCGGTCTCGATTAGTGACGCTCGATGAGTTAGACGATCAGCCGATGTTCGGAAAGATCATCGATTGGGTTGCAGGACTATTCCGAAGCCAGCTTTAGCCTGCATCGACCCATCGATAACGGACATTAAGATCACTTGGGGGCCGTGCCCTCTGGCGGTATACAGGGCCGGGTTGGAGAAATTCTGATTTCGTTGGCCTCGACTTTTCTGCGGGAACAAATCCATTGCAATTGGGAGAGTCTCTGATACTTATCGAAGCTCGCCGCAACCGCCGCCTCGCTGATGGCCGGGTGGATTCACAAACGGTTTGGCGGCTTTTTAATCCAAACTCAACCCACATTAGTGCCACCATTTATGGCAGAAGTATCTCTACAGGAACTCCTCGCGAAATCTATTAAGAATTATCGCGAAGGTAGCATCGTCAAAGGCCACGTCCTCGAAATCCGCAATCGCGAATTTTTGATCGATATCGGATACAAATCAGAGGGCGTTATTTCCGCCAGCGAATTTGAAGACCCGGAAGAAGTTGAAATCGGCGACGAAGTCGAAGTGCTCCTCGAGCGCCTCGAAAACGATGAGGGCATGGTTGTCCCCTCGAAGGAAAAAGCCGCCCAGCGTCAAAACTGGGAGAAAATCGTCAAAGTTTACCACGATGGCGGACTCATCAAAGGCAAGGTCAAATCCGTCGTTAAAGGCGGTCTCATGGTCAATGTCGGTGTGGAAGCATTCCTTCCCGCCTCACAGATCGATATCATCCCGCCGCGTGACCTCACGCAGTTCGTTGGCAATACTTACGACTTCAAAATTGTAAAAATCAACGAAGACCGGAAAAACCTGGTCATTAGCCGCCGCGAAATCATTGAACAGGAACGCTCCGAAAAACGCTCGTCTTTCCTCTCTTCGGTAAATGTCGGCGACAAGGTGCAGGGAACGGTCAAGAACATCACCGACTTTGGTGCTTTCGTCGATCTCGACGGCATCGACGGGTTGTTGCACATCACCGACATGTCATGGGCTCGCCTCAATCATCCGAGCGAATTGCTCAAGGTGGGAGATAACATCGACGTCCTCATTCTCGACATCAATCGCGAAAAAGAACGCGTATCGTTGGGCCTCAAGCAAAATCAAGACAACCCTTGGGACAAAATCGAAGAACGTTTCCCAGTTGGGCAAACGGTTCGCGGTAAAGTTACCAACCTCATGCCGTATGGCGCATTCGTCGAAATCGAGCAGGGTGTCGAAGGTCTTATCCACGTGTCCGAACTTTCCTGGGTCAAGCGCATCGCGCGTCCTTCGGATGTCCTCACGCTCGGTCAGGAAGTCGAAGCAATTGTTCTCGGCGTTAACAAAGAGGAGCAGAAAATCTCTCTCGGCGTCCGCCAACTCGAAGCCAACCCATGGGATGAGATCGAGCAGCGCTACATCATCGGCAAACAGGTGAAGGGCAAGGTCCGTAATATGACCGCCTACGGTGCCTTCGTCGAACTCGAAGAGGGAATCGACGGCATGGTTCACGTGTCGGACATCAGCTGGACCCGCAAGATAAACCACCCGAGCGAATTGCTTAAAAAGGGTGACGAGATCGAAGCCGTTGTCATCGACATCGACAAAGCCAACCAGCGCATCAGCCTTGGGCTCAAACAGCTCGAGAACGATCCTTGGAAAGATATCGAACAGAAGTTCAAGATCGGCGACCTCGTCAAAGGACAGGTGTCGAAACTCGCCAACTTCGGTGCGTTCATCCAACTTCAGGACGAGATCGACGGACTTGTGCACATTTCCCAGATCAACGAAGACCACGTCGAGAAAGTCAAAGACGTTCTCAAAGTCGGTCAGGAAGTGGAAGCTCGCGTCATCAAAATCGACAAAGTCGAGCGCCGCATCGGGCTTTCGATCAAGGCCGCCAACTACTCGATGGAAGACCTCAAGAAGGAAAGCGAAGCCTTCGACGGCCTCCGTCCCGGCGAGGACATGGTCGGATTGGCTCAGGCATTCCAAGTGGCCCAGGACGAATACCGTCCCGGCGAAACCAAGAAAAAGTAGCGCGATCCGCACATCCTGCGTAACTTACAAAACCTATGAGCAAACCGGAAATCACAGCCTACCTGAAAACCCATTGCGGTTGGAGCAAGGGCGTTCGTGCCGTACTCGCGAAATACGACCTGAGTTACACGGACAAAGACATCATCCAAAACCCGGCCTTCCGCTGGGAGATGGAGCAAAAGAGCGGTCAGCCGCTTTCGCCTTGTGTGGAAGTGAATGGCGTGATGGTTGCCGACATCAGCGGAGAAGAACTCGAGCAGTATTTGATCGAGAACTCTCTAGTCGGTGAGAGCGCCAATGCAACGGATGTCCCACTCAATGCCCCTTGTTCTGATGAAGAACACGCGGCTATGGTCAACATGAAGCTGTAAGCGAATTACGGTTTAATAACTTAACAAGCCGCCTCAGAGTGATCTCCGGGGCGGCTTTTATTCTTTCCCCAGGCAGACGAAATCACCCATGCTTCTCGATGGCAGCAGCCCCCCTTGCTTAATTTCTCTACCAACTTTTTTACTTTCTCGCAGTCATGAATACAGAGTCATTCTCCCAGCCCAGCACGGAATTCCGCCCAGCGCCGTTTTGGGCCATCAATGATGAGCTGGATCCTCACGAAGCCGCTCGTCAGCTCACGGGCATGATCGATCAGGGATTTTCGGGCGGATTTTTTCACTCGCGGACAGGTTTATTGTCCCGGTATCTCGGGCGGGATTGGTTTGCTGCGGTGAACGCGGCTGTGGAAGCTGCGGAACAGGCGGGCGGACACGTTTGGCTTTACGATGAAGACCAGTGGCCAAGTGGAAACGCGGGGGGATTGATCGCAGCGATGAGCGATCGTAATCGTATGGCCACGATCGAAGCCGAATTTGTGCCGTCCGGACAAGCGGCACGCGCCCATGCGGAGGAGACATCGGTGGCAGCTTACCGAATCGAGGGCCGGAACGCGGTAGCGGTGTCCGACATGATCCGCATGGACGTGGAAGACGCGGTGCCAGAGCAGAACTGCGAGAGGATAATTTTACGACGCCGTTACGAAC
Source organism: Chthoniobacterales bacterium (assembly GCA_041740065.1). GTDB lineage: Bacteria > Verrucomicrobiota > Verrucomicrobiia > Chthoniobacterales > JAATET01 > JBDNGG01. The sequence goes on along the minus strand of JBGSMR010000170.1, from coordinate 1,298 downwards.
CCAAGATTGCTTGGTGGAATGGGCAGTCGCATGTCAATTTATTGGAGCCCGAAGTGACTCAGGAGTTTTTACGGCGCACGCACGAGGTTTATCGGGAAGCTATCGGCGACAAATTCGGTGGGGCAGTGCCGGGGATTTTCACGGATGAACCAAGCATCCACGTTACGGGACACGGGTTCCCGTGGTGGGAGGAAATGCCGGAGGTCTATAACCAGTGGACAGGGCGTGAATTTTGGGCGGATGCTCCCTGGGTATTTTTCGAGGGCCGGTCTGCTCGGGCAGCACGTCTTCATATTCATCGCACTATCCTGCGGCAGTTTGTCGAAAGCTACAGTCGGCCGCTTTTTGAATGGTGTGACCGCAATAACCTGGTTTTGACCGGGCACTATCTTGAGGAGTCCACTCTGGCTTGGCAGTTAAGGGCAACTTGGGGAGGGATCATGGCTCATTACCGTTGGATGCACATGCCCGGCCTTGACCATCTGTGTCGGCAACTCGACGTGGATCTCCCCCTCCTCCTGGCCGGCAAACAAGTAAGTTCGGCAGCCCGGCAACTCGGGCGCCCTCGCGTGCTGGTCGAGTCATTTGCGTGCATTCGACACAGCAGCACGATGGAGGATTTTCGATGGTTGACCGATGCGAACATTGCGCTGGGCGCAAATTTTTTCTGTCCCCATATGCAAGTGTATTCGATGCGTGGACGACGGAAGCGTGATTATCCGCCGAACATCGGGGAGGCTCAGACGTATTGGGAGGATTGGGGTGATCTCAATGATTATATTTCCCGACTGTGCTATGCGATGACATGCGGCAAGGCGGCACCGGATTTGTTGATTTTGCATCCGGTTCAGAGTGCAATGGCTGACCATCGATTGGGTTTTGAGCGCGCGGGTGGGCTTCGCCCATCTGATCTTCCCGACCCCGAGACAGCGGCAGTTGATCGCTGGGATGCCCTGTTTCGACAGGTGGTGGCAGCTACCATCAACGCTGGATTCGACTGTGACCTTGGCGATGAGGGATTGTTGGCAGAAATGGGATCAGTTGACGGCTCCAGCCTTCGCGTGGGCGAGATGTCTTACCCTGTGGTCATCGTGCCCCCGTCCCGCACATGGGCACCAGAGACAGTGCAGTTGTTAAAAACATTTGCCGAAGCAGGCGGCTCCCTGCTTTTCGTTGGTTCGCATCCTACGGAGATCGATTGCGAACCGGGGGGAGCGCTTTGGGACGACCTTGCACGCCTGGCAGCCGGATCTGTTCCGTGCTCGACGGCGGGTGTGCTAGTCGCGCTTGAGAGCCTG
>JBGSMR010000233.1:0-8008 GCA_041740065.1 Chthoniobacterales bacterium | reverse complement strand
TGGTTGCCTGAAGCACAGGCCCCAGGTCATCTGCAAGTGTTCCTGACCAGTCCAGAAGGATGTTCCGGATCATGGGCGAATAATAAAGCGTAACGGGATGCCAGTGCGTGCATTCACAATTTGAAGCGGATTTCCCGAACGGTGGATTTCCCGAATCGTTCACGAAGTTTCTCGAGAACGACCGTGCGCCAGCGGGTTTCAAGTTCGTATCGCACGGTCGGTTGTAACACCTGCACGTGGAGGACTCCGTTTACGAGACGACTGGGCGTCGAGTGCCTTGCGAGGAACTCACCCACGATTCCGTGCCACGTAGCCAGGATCTCACTTTCGCAGATCCGCTCATTGAGGCCAAGCTTGCCGACGAGTTTCCCGATGGCATCAGAGACATGCACTACAGGACGCTCGGAACGCGGCTCACGATACCCGCGCCATTCCTCGACGATGTGCCGGCGGATGGACGGGGTGATCATGAAATCGCTGCGGTGACGGACGTTTACTCGCCGTCGTTTCCAATGGCCTCGACCGGACAGCCTTCCATGGCTTCCTTACAAAGTGCCTCCTCATCTGGAGATTCGGGCTGTTTGTAAACGAAGGAATATCCGCCGTCCTCCTGCCGAGTGAAATTTGCAGGTGCGGTCTCACGGCAAAGATCACAGTCGATGCACTGGTCGTCGACGTAGAACTTCCCTGTGATGTTGTCAGAATATTTGTTTTCGAGGTCTGCCATAACGGTTAAGTAGTTGAATGAAATTCGATAATCCGGCAAGCGAATGCAATTGTTTTTTAAGTAAGACCGATGAATTTATTTGAGACGCTCATGCAACCACTACTACCCATACTCCCGACCGAAGGCCGCCATGTGCTGCATTGGTTTTTGAAAATCGACTATAGCCAGTGGGATCTATACGACCCCGACGAACAACGTGAGCGGAAAACCGCTATGGCGAAGTGTATCGCGGACGCTCGGAGCGAACCAGACACGCAACTGCTCACGTTAAGCATGGTCGGCCCCAAGGCAGACCTCGGATTTATGCTGATATGTCCAGATCTCCACGCATTGGATCGGATCTCAAAGTCTCTCACATTGGCAATGGGGCCAGGGATTATTGATCCGGTCTTCAGTTGGCTATCCATGACTGAACGCAGCGAGTACACGCTGTCTGAAGAGGAATATATTGCATCGCTTGCGCCGGAGGGGATCGAGCCCGGTAGTGCTGCGGCGGATGAAAAATGCGTTGCTTTCCGGGAGCGAATGTCAAAATACACCAAAGACCGTTTGGAGCCGAACCTTGCGGATTGGCCGGTATTTTGCTTTTACCCAATGTCGAAACGCAGGCAACCGGAGCAAAATTGGTATGCGCTGGATTTTGATGTTCGCAAGAAACTGATGGCCGGGCATGCGCGCGTGGGGCGGACCTACGCTGGGCGGGTGCGACAGTTAATCACCGGGTCGTCTGGACTTGACGACGGCGAATGGGGCGTCACGCTTTTTGCGCACACAACCAGTGAGATCAAGGCGATCGTTTATGAAATGCGCTTCGACGAAGTGAGCGCAAAATATGCTGATTTCGGAGAATTCTTCATTGGGCTGCAAATGCCCCTGGACGCCCTCTACTCGCGGCTCAACCTGTGACGGACCTTGCCACCAAACGGGCGGAGCTTGAGCGGATCCTCTATGCTCACGCTCCGCTGATGGTCGCTTATTCAGGCGGGGTGGATAGCACGTGCCTGCTTGCTGTGGCGCACGCGGTGCTCGGCGATCGGGTCGTCGGTGTGATCGCCGACAGCCCCAGTCTGCCACGCGCCACGCTGGCAGACGCCTTGGGTGTCGCGAAGGCACTCGGGGTCACGGTTGAGGTCGTTAAAACTACGGAATTGGACGACCCCGACTACGCAGCAAATCCGCTGAATCGATGCTATTTTTGTAAGGCTGAATTGTTCCGCAGCATGGATGCTCTCGCAGGCACGCGTGGCTTTGCTGCCATTGCGTATGGAGAAAACGCCGACGATCCAGCCCACCTCCGGCCCGGTTCGCAGGCGGCATTTGAGTTTTCTGTTCTCGCCCCGCTGAAGCAAGCAGGACTAACAAAATCCGACGTCAGGGCGCTGTCGACAGCACTGAATCTGCCCACGGCTGACGCTCCCGCTCAACCGTGTTTGAGCTCCCGCATCCCTCACGGGACCCCGGTCACACGTGAAGCGTTGGGGTTTGTCGAGCGGGGGGAAGCGGCAATGAAAGCGCTGGGTTTCCACGTTTTCCGCGTGCGTTTTTCAGCAGGCAACCCTCCCAGCGCTCGCATGCTTGCAGGAATAGACGAACTTGATCACGCGCTGACCCGTGTGGAGGAGATCCGCACGGCGCTGCAAGGGGTCGGCTTTGGCGATGTGATTGTTGCTTCTGACGGCTACCAGGTTTTGGCACCATGAACGCGACACCGAATGCATTCTTGCGACTGCTTTCGCGCCATAACCGGCACGCCACATGGATGGCGCTGTCCTGCCTGCTGGGAGCACTATTGATGTGGCAGCTCATTGTCTTTTTCTTCATCTTAATCCTGCTCGGACTGACCACTGCCGTAGTAGGCGATTGGGGTGGCACCGTGCCGCTTTGGATTTATGCCAGCGCCATCGCGCTTGCGGCGATCCTCTTGATTTGGGGCTGCTTGGATCAATGGATGCGCCGTTACACACCGATCGTTGACCGCTCGATTATTGGCTGGCATGTGCTAGGGGATGCGCTCCTGATGCCCGTCCGGATCACATTTGGCATTTGGGGAAATCTCGGTGCATTGATCCTTCTCGATGGGCGGCAGAAACTGCACGCCTGGACGGTGCTTCAAGCGATGAACCGCGCAGGAAAAGTGCCGGCTCATGCGCTCGGGCAATTGGACTCGAATTCACAGCGTCTGGCAAAATCGCTGAGAGCGCTCCAGTTGCTTGATCTCATAGCCCGATATCAAGGGGAAGATGATGTTTATTATTTAGTGAATCACCAGGCCGCTGATCCACTGATGGTCGAAGCCGGCGAGCAATCATGAAATTCACCATGCGCTATCCGCAACCAGAAGAGACGGATTGGGAGATGATCTGGGGTTCCGTGTTGGGTTTTGTTGCCGTGGGTGGCTGGGCATGGATCGCATTGCGTTTGCCCACGCCGCGATGTCTTATCTATCGTTGGACCGAGTGGCCATGTGTGACCTGCGGCGGGACACGTGCGGGGCGGGCGTTGATGCGCGGAGACTTCTCGGAAGCGCTTGCATGGAATCCACTGCTGACAGGAAGTATCGTTGTGGCCGCAATGTTCGTAATGTATGCTGGGGTGGTTGTTGGATTCCGGTTGCCCCGACTGCGGGTGACCGCGGTTACTCGCCGATCAGGCCTTTTACTCCGGGTAAGCTTCGTCGTGGTGCTTGCGGCGAACTGGATCTACCTGATTTTCCGTTTTTCAGAGAACTTGTAATGTGCGCTGTTTGAATAGTCGTATTTCGCCTTATAAAGACAGGATGCTGACATTATTCCGTCAGAATCATCTCGAACGCGAAGCGCGTCGAAACCGTTTTGGCGGCGCGGCGTGCAGCCTCCAAGTAGTGGCAGAATGAGGTGGCACTTCAGGCGGGAATTTCCCGTGCCGCAGTTCGTTCAACAGGAACTGGAGCCGTGGTGCCATCGGTGCCGATGCCCTTGCCATTGGCCCGGGTTTTCGAATGCTGCGTCGACGAATTATTCGACGGATCGGCAGAGGTGCGTCGGGACGATGTGTGGGCGATCGACGCCCACGGGCCTGTGACTGGTTACTGGGAAGGGCCAGAAAGGTGGGGACGTTGCGTTGTCCGGTGGAAGCGGTGTCGATGAATCCTTTTCCTCCGGATGTGATCCTTTCCGGATTACGCCGACACCGGAAGACGGTACGTGGGCGCATTTCGACGCTGATCGTGGCTTACTGTGACCCCGCGGCGAGTTTTTTTGATGGTGGTGATAGACCGTGCGGAGGACTGGTTCAACGCACTTCCCCCTTACATCGGGGAAAAACCTTATGTTGATCTGGTGAATACTGGGGATCTTCGGCGCCCTGGGTCGAAATCTATTTTCATCTGTCCCGATGGGATCAGATGGAAGCCAGGCATCTTCATACCGTCCCTTCGTCGGGCACGGTCGCATTCATGGCCGACGCGCCTGGCGATTAGTTGATCACGAACGTCGGACTGATGCTTTCCTGCGTCGCGCAGGTGACTTCGATGTCCGATCGACCGCGCTGCGTGAGATGCGTTCGCATGCAGTCCGTCGCAATCGCGGGTTGATTACAATCGCGACTCAGATGCCCAACAATCACGTGTCGGAGAGGCCCCCCGCAGCACTCGCCAGCGATGGCTGCCGCCGCAACATTCGAAAGATGCCCGTGGCGGGACTGAATGCGCTGTTTCACCGACCATGGCCGCTTGGTGTCCCGCTGCAAGAGGTCATCATCGTAATTAGTCTCAATCAACAGCCCATGAACCCCGCGCACGCGGTCGATCACTGCCGCTGTCGCATACCCGAGATCTGTCAAAATCCCAAAAGATGCCGACCCGTTGCGAATTACGAATCCCACTGGATCCGCTGCATCATGGGGCACTTGGAACGACTCCAATGTCATTGATCCAATGGAAAACTCCGCGCCATTGGAGAAAAATTGCCAGCGTGCAGGCAGGCATTTCCCATCGGCTTCAATGGCGGCCGCTGTCATCCGATTGGCAAAAACCGGAATCTCCCGCTTTGCGGCCAGCACGCGCAATGCGCTGGTATGGTCCCCATGTTCGTGCGTGAGCACGATGGCAGAAAGACTGTCCGGCGGCGATCCCGCTGCATCCAATCGCAACGTCAGTTGCTTGGCACTCAACCCCGCATCGATGAGAATTCGAGTCTCACCGCAGCGGATCAGTGCGGCATTTCCGGAGCTGCCGCTGGCGAGGATGGTGACGTCGAGCATTTCCCGGACCATGGCGTAATTTAGCAAGAGACTCAAGACCGGGATGCAGGACAGCCGCATTAACAGGAAGGTTCGCGCCAAGAATGATCCGGGAAAGGAAATGGCTTTCAAGAACCCCCCACGGAGGCCCGAGGTCCGAGGTCCGCTGCACCTCAGAGTCCTCCAAAAGTTTACGACATAAATTCTCGCTTCCGGCTCGACGATTCCTCGTGTTGGACGTAAAACTTCTCCTATCATTTTTATGGACGGCCTCAGCTACTTCGCCCTCGCAATTTTATTTTTCGTCGTATTGACCCTTGCTTACGGCATGATCGCGATTCACGACATCCCGTATCACATGGCGAAAAGTCGCAATCATCCCCACCAAGATGCAATCCATACAGCAGGCTGGGTGAGTCTTTTCACGCTTCACGCGATTTGGCCATTTCTCTGGATCTGGGCTACGTCCTACCACCCCGAGCACGGTTATTCAGGCGCTCGGAAAATATCGGACTCCCCCGTTGTGGGAAGTGCAGATACTAATGTGGAGCGCCTGAATGCGCTCGAATCTCGCATCGCGGAACTTGAGGCCGAATTAAAAAAACCGAAAGCTGCCTGACATGGACCTCCTTCTAATTCTGATCTACGTCGCGATCGCTTACGCGATTTTCAAAATCTTTAAGATCCCGGTCAATGGCTTCTCGCTGCTGACGGCTGCACTGGGCGGCATCGGTCTGATCGGTGCGCTCGTGTTGTGCATGAATTACAATCACCCGTTCACTTCGGAGGCTCGGTTCTATTTTGCGACCACTCCGATCATTCCAACTGTGAGTGGAAAAGTGATCGACGTGCCGGTGAAGCCGAATACGTCCCTCAAAAAAGGAGATGTGCTCTTTCGCATCGACCCGATCCCATTTGAGAATGCGGTCAAAGCGAAGGAGGCGTTGCTAGCTGATGCCCGACAGTTTACCAGTCAGCTTCGGGCTTCTGCCGATACCGCGCAGCAGCAATTCGAGGCGACTGGCGCGAAACGGGATGGCGCGAGAGACGTCTATGATCGCTCGGCGAAGCTCCACCAGAGCGGGGCGATTTCTGAAGCGGATTTTCAACGCGCCAAAAATGAATACCTTTCGGCTGATGCCGCTACGCAAGCAGCGCTCGCGGAGGCACAACGGGCGCGACTCGCGGCCGACGCTGAGTTGCAGGGTGTGAATACCGATGTGGCTCGACTGGAAGCGGAGTTAGCGACCGCGCAGTTCGAACTCGAAGGGACAGTTGTTCGCGCACCCTCTGCTGGCTCCGTGGTGCAGCTATTTCTCCGGCCTGGCATGTACGCGATGTCGATGCCGCTGCGACCGGTGATGATTTTCATGCCCGACGAAGCGCCGACATTTGGAGCTGCGTTTTTGCAGAATAGCGCGCAACGCATCGAGGCGGGTTCAGAAGCAGAGGTCATCTTGCCCGCAGTGCCTGGGCGTTTCTTCAAGGGGAAGGTCGTAACGGTGGGTGCTTACATTCCGCAGGGCCAACTCCAGCCCTCAGGGAATCTCATCGATCCCGAGCAAATTAAAGGCGAAGGCCGCATGATCGTGGAGATTGTGTTCGAAGATCAGGCCTTCGAGGACTACCTGATCGTGCCCGGGAGCACTGGCCAAGTCGCCATTTACACGCACCACATGCATCACCTCGCCGTCATGCGCAAAGTGCTGCTTCGAATGAAATCCTGGTTAAACTACCTCTTCGGCGACGGGCACTAATCGTTACCGGCGAGAGGGGTCGCATGGTTTATTGACATACTCACCCACCTCTGCGCGTCGCAGCGGGCTTGCAGTGCTTTGGGCGATCTCGTTTTGGGTCCGTATTTATATGCGTTTGCGCTGAGCAGTGATGTAAAACCGTGATTTCGGCCTTTGCGATTGGCTGTAAAACATCCGATACTACCTGCTGGCCTGCCGTTTTTATTTCTTAAAGTAACCCCGGCCTGAAGGCACGGGGATTTGAACCAGAACCTACACCACAACCAGAATGCCGAGTAACCGAACATTCCAGATGCGATATTTGCAGTTCCGAGTTTTCACGGGCTTTAATGCTCCGCGTAGTGGTATCGCAGTGCGAAGCCACTACAGACCGCAGGCGGATATTTTCCGCGCCTGTGCGGTCGGCATCGTCGCGGTGGCTGCACTTCTGACAACAGAAGCGCAGGCCCTTGCGGTTGGACGCCGAGACGTGACCACATTTCGGACATCCCCGAGATGTGTTTCTTGGGTCGATCAGCTCCGTTCCGATTCCAACCGCAGCAGCTTTGTATGCAACAAAGAACTGTCCTTGGGCATACGGCCAGCGGTGAACTTTGGAACGGAGTTCCTTCCCCTTACTCAACAAGCTGTCTCTTATGTTCGTCAAGTTTTCCAAGCAGATCGTTCTTGCGTCGTTCGCGACAGCGTAGGCTACCAGTTGTTTCGACGCGCTGTGGAGGACGGATATCGTTACGGCAGCTCCATGGCCGCTCATGCGTCTGAGGAGACGCCGAGAGCCTTTGGTGCCAACGAACTGGATAGCCGCGCGTTCGCGGCGGATACAAGAACGGCGGTGGTTTTCCACCCCTCCCTTGAAAAAGAATGTTCGGTTGTTCGACGAGTTGGTATCGATCATCAGGCGTTTGATTCCGAAGTCGCAACCCTCGTTCTTCGGAGCGGCGATCTCAACTTCGTGAGCGAGGCACAGAACCCACACCTTGCCCACCCGCTTCACCTTGGAATCTTTCCAGCCAACAGCCGGGATGTTCGGGTGTTGCAAGACGACCGGCTTGCCGAGAACAGTCACGCCCTTTTTGTTCTGGAGCAGATCCCGCTAGTAGGTCAACGGAATCGCGGGGCGTTTGTAGATGCACAAATCCCATTTGCCGAGAGTCTTCAAAGTCTTGTAGCTCGCCGGCACTTAGCGGAACAGGGAGCAGGTCAACTGAGAAGGGATACCGAACTTCTCACGGACGACGGCATAGAAAGCACGGGAGAGTCGATTGGAGTTCAGTGCTTTGGAGTCGAACACCTGCTTGGAAACCCA
>JBGSMR010000227.1:0-2037 GCA_041740065.1 Chthoniobacterales bacterium | reverse complement strand
GCGCGCGCGAACCTGCCCAAAGGAGATAGCTGTGCCAGACGGTGCGACACGACTCCGGGCGCGCAGCGACGCGAATAAAAGCCTCGATATTAGCGCTCAGCAGGGAGTGGATGTGATGAACCAACATTTCGGCAGGCCGATCAATCAGCATGCTATGACCGACCTGGCGACGCTTGAAACAACGGTGAATCGAGTGGTCGAGCTGGATGCAAAACTGCCGCGGAATTATGATCCGCGTTGGATTGCCTTGCATGGCGCCGATGCTTTCTCCGAGATAAAGGTCCGCTTTGAGCCGAAATCGAAGTGGTCCGGAATTGATCAGCGATCTCGCAAGACGTATCTAGCAGAATTTCACGATATACTGCCCTCGTTAAAGTCACAGCAATAGGCATACTTTAGGGTTAACGCGACCGGTGGACATCCTGTAGCCCAAAGGTGGCAGCTTTCCTCTTGTTTTGGGTGCGGCTGCGGATCTGAACAAAAATTTAGCTCCGCGGTTCTTTAGGCTCGCGCGGTAGTTCAAGGAACTTGCAAAAATACATCACTAGAGCGCATACTTGGCCATCGGCTCAAATAGACCTTGTCATCCCTTTTTGAAAATCTTTCGGTGAAAGGTCCCCATGGCCCGGGGGTCTCCAAATTGAATTCGGAAGATCTTCTTTTGGCCGTGGAGCAGTTGGCGGATATTGTTGTTATCACCGACATCGATGGCCGTATCGAATATGTGAATCCGGTCTTTGAGTCAGTCACTGGCTATTCGTCTGCCGAGGTCCTCGGCCAACACACTAGGGTGCTCAAAGCTGGTGATCAATCGGAGGAATTCTACCAAGAACTTTGGTCTACGCTTTTGTCTGGAACTACCTGGCGGGGGAATTTTCACAACCGCCGTAAAGATGGCACATTTTTCTGGGAGGCTGCGACGATCACTCCTGTGCGGGACGGGGCCGGAAAGTTGGTGCGCTTTATTGCGGTAAAAGAAGATATCACCGACCGCCTCAATGCCGAAGTGCTCTTGCGCGAAAGCGAGGGCTTACTTGACCGGACAGGACATGTCGCCGGGGTGGGAGGCTGGGAGTTTGACACCGCCACGATGACGCCGCGATGGTCCCGCGAGACCCGTAGGATTCACGAAGTTGACGATGATTTGACTCCAAACCTAGAGGCCGCGATTGCGTTTTACCCTCCGGAAGGGCGACCGATCATTCAAAGGGTGGTTCAAGAGGCAATAGTCAACGGGACACCTTGGGACGTCGAAGTCCCCTTCGTGACGGCCAAGGGACGCCACCTCTGGGTGAGGGTGGTCGGCCAGGCCGAGCAATCGGGAGGAAAAACGGTGAGGGTAACCGGAACGACCCAAGATATTACGCCCCGCCACAAGGTCGAAGAGGAGTTGGCGAGGGAGCATAAGCGCCTGCAAAATGTGATCTTGGCCGGCAGCCTCGGCACCTGGGACTGGAATGTCCAAACCGGAGAGACGGACGCTAACGAGAGGTGGTTTGAGATGCTTGGCTATCGGAAGGTGGAGCTTCCGATTTCAACTCTGGAGGGCTTTTTTCAACGTATACATCCTGATGACGTTCTGCGAATAAGGCAGGTCCTTGATGAACATTTTGCGGGAAAAATCCCTCTATTCGAATTTCAGTTCCGCATGCTTCATAAGGATGGTCGTTGGGTCTGGATCCGGGCGACCGGTAATATCATCAGCTGGACCTATGATGGAAAGCCTCTCATGGTATACGGGGCAAATACGGATATCACCGCTGATAAGATGCGTGAGGAGCAACTTGAAGAAGCCAACCGCCAACTGGAGGATGCCATTCAAAGAGCCGAATCCGCCAACCGCGCCAAAAGTGATTTTCTGGCCAATATGAGCCATGAGATTCGGACTCCCCTTAATGCCATCATCGGGATGACGGAGCTTCTCCGATTCAATCCCTCCGGTGCGGACGCCGAAGATTGCGTCGAGACCATTCATGAAAGCGGGAGCACCCTGCTTTCCCTCATCAACGATATTCTCGATCTCTCTAAAATCGAAGC
>JBGSMR010000220.1:0-3073 GCA_041740065.1 Chthoniobacterales bacterium | reverse complement strand
GCGTTCTCGGCGTTGGCGGCCATCGAAATCCAGCGCGGTCGGGAACAGGCTGCATTGGATTGGTTGACACGGTTCGAACGCGAAACATCAGGATCTGTTCTTGCTGGTGCGATGCTTTTGACCAAGGGCAAACTCCTCATGGATCGGGGTGACTTCGATGATGCCCGGTCCGCGTTTGAGGCTGTCCTCACCGCCCCTGCTGCCACAGGCCAACAGAAAGCGGAGGCGCTCTTTTTTACTGGTGAGACGCTGATGAGTCAGCAGAAGCCCGCGCTTGCGATACCTTACTTTCAGCGCATCTACATCATGCATGGCCGCTGGAGCGAATGGGTGGCTCGGGCGTATTTTCGAAGTGGTGAGGCATTTGAGGCAATCAATGACATGGATTCGGCTCGCAAAACCTATGACGAAATGACGCGCCTGGAGAATATTCAAGCGCTACCGGAGACCAATCAAGGGCGAGCGCGCTTGCAGGCACTGGGAGGCCCGATCGGAGAGTCATGATCAGGGGCAAATTTTCTCTTTTTGCCATGGGGTTTGCCGTGGGGATCTGGGCCTGCGCTGCAGGTGTATCGGCGTCGGAGGATGCAGACACTGTGTTCATGAACGATTCGACGAAATCCGTGCGCACGGGCCGAGTTGTTAGCGTGGATCCGGAGCAGATCCGCCTGGATGTGCCGTTGGCCGCAGGGGGACCGGGCGCGAGGATGTCTGTGAGTGTGCCTCGCGTCCAGGTCGAGCGAATCGAGTTTGCCGCAAATGAAAACCGCGAGCAGTTGCTTTCTGATCCCGACTTGGGAGACATCCATGAGATCGGTGTGTTGTGGAAGGCGTGGGAATCGGTGCTGGATCTTCCCAAGTCGCCTGCAGCGCGTATCGGCAATATCTACGCCGGGTTGCTGCTTCAAACCGATGATCCGACGCGCGCGCAGACGGCCCTCGAAATTTTCATGCGCATCGAACAGCAATCCTGGGACGAGGGAGATAAGATCCTAGCTGGCCAAGGGCGCCTCCGGGCAATGGTTGCGACGGGAAATGCCGCCGATGCTGTGGCAGAGGCTGAGCAACTCGCGATTAATTCGGAGAATCCAGAGGTTCTGATAGAGGCAAAGTTCATTCTTGCAGAGGCAGCGAGGTCCGGGCTCGTGAAATTGCAGGAGGAAAACCCCCGCTGGTATGAAGACATCAACGTCCGGCCCGAGCGCGAGCGTCTTTATCACGAATCGCTCGAGCTTTACTTGTATCCCTACCTCTTCTTTGGATCCGAAACGGAGAGCGCGTCCCGTGGTCTGTGGGGTGTGATCACCGTGTATCAACTGGACGAGGATGTTCCGGCTGCCATCGAGGCGTCCCGGGATTTGATGAAGCTTTACCCGCAAACGACATTTGCAGACCAAGCTAGGGAGTATCTAGCCAGCCTGCCGGAAGATCAACTCCAACAGGACAATGAAAAGGAAGCCCAACATGAAAACCCAGCCGCTACCGAAACCAACAATTAACCCGCCGTGGGAAACTCGTAATCCGGGTTGGCTACCAGCGCTTCTGCTCGCTCTGTTCTGCCTATTGCTGCCGGCAGTGGGTATCGCTCAGGATGCAGCGGAGGCGGCTGCGCCAGTGAAAACCAAGACCCTGCTGGATCTATTTTTCAGCGGAGGAGCACTGATGTATCCGCTGTTGCTATGTTCGATAGGCACCGCAGCGGTGGCGGTCTATTGCTTCTTGCAGATCTCCAGCAAAAAAATGATGCCCAAATCCCAGGTGGAGGCGATCGGGCATTACATGCAGCAGCGCGACGCCGCTAACGCATACTCTTTGTGCCATACCACCTCTAATGCCTTTGCCAACACAATGGCTTCTGCGCTACTTAAGGTGAACTTTGATCGGGATCTCGCGAATAAGCTGTCGATGGAGCAGGCAGCTGGTGAAACGCTGTCGAATGAGGAAACGAAACTCATGCTGTGGGTGAACTATCTCAACGTTTTTGCTACTATCGGACCAATGATTGGACTCCTCGGAACGGTCACGGGAATGATTACGAGCTTTGACGCGCTGGCTGCTGGCAAGTCCGAACCTTCGGACCTCGCTGGCGGTATCGGTGAGGCGATGTTAACCACCGCTGGCGGATTATTTGTCGGCATCCCAGCGATGTTCTTCTATTTTTACTTCCGAAACTTGCTCACCATCATCGTCGCGGACATCCAGAAGCGGGTCACCTTCATGATCGATTTGCTTTCTGGTGAGCTGAAACTGGAAGGTGCTGCAATGGATTACCAGGAAGCAACGCCGACGGGCGAGGGAGCCCCGGAAATTGTCGGGTAACCACCAGGCAGCGAGAGCGAAGCGATCGATCTAATTATCCATGAGACGCATCAAAAAAGCCGAAGATGAAGTGGGCTTCCAGCTCGCTCCCATGATCGATATGACGTTTCTACTCCTCGTGTTTTTCATGGTCACAACCAAGATCTCTAAAGAACAGATCAAGGTGGACATCAGTCTTCCCACTGCCAGTAATGGCGTCATCCCGTCAGATTTGTCGAATCGGGACATCATCAGCATCGATGGAAGTGGTCAATATTTCATCGGTCAAGAACCTGCGACGAAAAAGGAACTCAGCGACTACTTGAAGATGCGGTTTAAGGTCACGCCTCCACTCCGGCTCTACGTGCGTGCAGACCTCAATACGCAAGGCAAGAAAATCAAGGAACTCATGAAAATCGCGTCCGAAGCGGGCGCCATCAATGTCATTTTTGGCAGCTATCAACGCTAGCCAAACACACCCACCAACCACTCGTGCAACTTCTCCGAAAAGACCTTCAAGCTGTGGAAATGCAGATGGGACCCATGATCGACATGGTGTTTCTTTTGCTCGTATTTTTCATGGTCACCGCGAAGCCCATCAAGCAAGAGAGTGACATCAATCTCGGGCTGCCGGGCACCGTTTCCCAGGAGGAGTCTGTGGAGATCCCGGACGAGCAACGTATTAGTATCCAACCGACCGGGCAGGTAGTTCTCAACGAAATGCTCATGGATTCGCCCACTAGCGCTGCGCTGCCGACTCTACTTGCGACGTTAG
>JBGSMR010000209.1:0-13223 GCA_041740065.1 Chthoniobacterales bacterium | reverse complement strand
GTAACGTTCATCCCGGAAAAACAACAGCGATCAAAAATCCCGGAATCGATCACGATCCCGCTTCATCCAGAGTTTCTTGGATACCTGCGGTCTCGTAAGGGGAAACACGGCCCGTTGTTTCCGAAGCTGTCCAAAAAACACGTCGGAGGAAAAACCGGACTCTCGCAACTTTTCCGTGCCTTGATGGCATCGGCGGGAGTGTCCGGAACCCAGCGGTTGGCCAAAGGCGAAGGTCGAACCACGCACTCGCTGAGCTTTCACAGCCTGAGGCATACATTCAACTCCGACCTCGCAAACGCCAATGTTTCGCAGGAAATCCGAAAACGTCTGATTGGGCATGCCTCGGAAGAGGTCAACGATATCTACACGCACGTGGGGTACAGGTTCAATACCTAGGTAACAGAAATGGTTCAGAACATGGGTAACACTATTCGGCAGAAGCGCCTTGGCAGAAGGTGGGAGTATGCCGTGGAAAGAAACCCAAAAAATGGACCAAAAGATCGAGTTTGCAATGAAGGCAGTTAGCTGCGGGAATTTCGGAGAACTGTGCCGGGAGTATGGCATCAGTCGTAAGACGGAATACAAGTGGCGAGAGCGATTTGTGGAAGGAGGCTTGGGCGGTATGCACGAGGAAAGTCGACGTCCGCACGGTCACGGAGATGCGCTCGGAGAGGAGGCGGTGTGTCGAATGGTGCAGTTGAAAACGGCGCATCCGCACTGGGGAGCGCGAAAAATCCGAGAGCTTTATCGGCGCAAGCATGGAGGGGAGTTGCCGAGCGAGAGCAGCTTCAAGCGAGTGCTGGAACGGGCCGGGCTCACGCGCAAGCGTCGGATCCGACATCGGGAGCAGAGCGGAAGGCTGGAAGCGCAGATTGAGGTAAACGAGCCCAATGCGCTATGGACCGTGGACTTCAAAGGATGGTGGCGCGGGGGTGACGGCAAACGGATGGAACCCTTAACGATACGCGATGCACATAGCCGCTACGTGTTGGAAATGTATGCCGCCGAGGACGCCAAAACAGCAACGGTAGGAAAGCGCTTTGAAATACTCTTTGATGCTCACGGCCTGCCTTTGGCACTGAGAAGCGACAACGGAACTCCATTTGCCTCTGCCCATGGGCTGATGGGTCTCACACGACTTTCAGCATGGTGGCTGGTTCTTGGCATTGATCTGGTGCGTGGTCGTCCAGGATGCCCACAAGACAACGGAGCGCACGAGCGTCTGCATTTGGACATCTTCCGTGAACTCGAACGAGGACGGGCGGGAAGCGACCAAGCGGCCTTCGATCTTTGGCGCTATGAGTTTAACAACGAGCGTCCACATGAGGCTTTGAGCATGGCTACTCCAGCGGAAATTTATCGTCCCTCACCGCGGCCATTTACCGGAACGCCTGAACGCATCGACTACGCAGGCATGGATACGCGTAAGGTCCACGAGCGGGCAGGAACGATCCGTTTTCAAAGTGAGATAATTGCCATTTCCTCCGCCTTGGGAGGATGGGATGTGGGGCTCTGTCCCGCCGAGGATGGCTTGATTCAAGTCTGGTTTGCGAAGCTTCTTCTCGGTCATATCGATCCCAAGACTTCCGCCTTCAAACCCATCATTGCTCCGCATCGACGCCCCTCCCACGTCGGCGCGGCATCTTTTTAGTCTTCTCCGCTACGCTGCGAAGCCCAAAAAGATGCATCCAAAAACAGTCACCCGAACATTCAGAAACTGTAACCCAACAATACTCCCACTGTTACCTATGTTCTGAACCAAATGTGTTACCTATGTATTGACTACGCCGAGGGGCGTAATTGCGTGTTAACTCTATCCTCGCTTACTCATCTGTACTCTCTGGATGCTGCACGGTCGCAGATGAAGCATTTGGACAGCAGTCAGTGTTGATCTTCGCATCGGATGTGAATACTTTCGTATTTATATGGGACGACAATGGCTGCACGCCAAACGAGAAGTGGCAAATTTGAAAAAAGGCCAAGTGGTCGGGAAGCTGGTTAAAGAAATCATGGTTGCCGCTAAGATGGGCGGTGCCGATCCAGACTCAAACGCCCGGCTTTTTGCTGCTATTGAGAAGGCACGGCGCGCCTCCGTGACGCGGGATGTGATCGAGCGCGCGGTCAAAAAGGGAGCTGGCGTCGGAGACGAAAAACTCGTTCTGGATCACATTGTTTTTGAGGGCTATGCGCCGCACAAAGTGCCTGTCATCGTGGAGGTCCTCACAGACAACCACAACCGGACGGCTCCCGAGATCCGCGTTCTGTTCAAAAAAGCCCAGCTTGGTGCACCGGGGAGTAATAAGTTTTTATTCGACCATGTGGGCATCGTTGAAGCGCACCACCCGGACGCCGGCATTGATATTGAAACCGCAGCGATAGAGGCCGGCGCAAATGATTTCGAGCCATTGAGTCATGATCAAAATGATGACATCCCAGCGGGGACCGTAGGAGCGCGTTTCCTCACCGAACGCACCGAAACTGCTGCCGCGTCCCAGTGGCTTGCTGCCAACGGATGGTCGGTCGTCACCAGTGAACTCGGCTACATCGCGAAGCAATTCCCCACGCTATCCGACGAAGAAGCTGCCGAAGCCGGTGAGTTTTTACAAACACTCGACGATCACGAAGATGTGCATCGCGTGTGGGCTGCGGTGAAATGAACCGGCACGCTGCAATGAGAGCTGTAGATTAGCTCTTCGCTGTTTTCGGTGAAGCAGAGTCTTTGCCAAGACCCGGAGGGTGCGGAGGAAATTTCCAACTGCGCCATCGATCCACCTCAGTCTCCCCTATCATCTGGTTTTCGGAACCGAGGATTATGCGCCGGGCTTCAGTCATTTTGCGTGGCAGGAGGTTTATGGAGCCTTCACAGTCAGCGAGTCGCAGAGGGCTGCCGTTCGGCGATACATTGAAAAACAAGAAGCTCACCACCGCACACGGACGTTTCGTGAGGAATACTTGGAACTCCTGAAGCGACACCGCGTGGAATTCGATGATCGATAGGTGTTTTGATCCGTCGCCCCTGCTGGGGGTGGCTGGTGTTGGGCGGGCATTCCGGTGGTTGGCATCACCGGCTAACCTCCGCTAGCCCTCTCGGCTGACGCCAAGTGCGATTCAACTGAAAACAGCGAAGAACCTGAAATCAGTTGCAGTTGCCTGAGCCGTGTGAACTACGCCCGGGGAAGTTTCACCAGCTCGCCGGTTTGCTCGTAGAGCGCCATTTCGTCGATCCTGTGCTGATGCC
The DNA here is from genome assembly GCA_041740065.1 of Chthoniobacterales bacterium. Lineage (GTDB taxonomy): Bacteria > Verrucomicrobiota > Verrucomicrobiia > Chthoniobacterales > JAATET01 > JBDNGG01. The sequence goes on along the minus strand of JBGSMR010000209.1, from coordinate 9,985 downwards.
GTCCGCCCTCGAATTCTGTCTTCAGCCAGATGTCCACGATATCAAGCGCGATCTCGATGGACGTCATGCGCTGACCAATCGAGAGGACATTGGCATTATTGTGTTTGCGCGATAGTTCGGCTGTTTGGTTATTCCAGCAAAGCGCGCACCGGACGCCTTTTACTTTGTTAGCCGCCATCGCCTCGCCATTGCCGGAGCCACCCAATACGATCCCGCGATCAGACTCACCCTTGGCAGCCATTTCTGCAGCGGGAATGATAAATAACGGATAATCGGTGGAGTCGGACGAATGGGTGCCGCAATCAATGACTTCATGACCGGCGGCGATCAGATGCTCGATGATGCGTTGCTTGTGACCGAAACCGGCATGATCGGAACCGATGGAAATTTTCATAGTGCTGGGATGGGTTGTTTGCTGGACGGATGCGGGAGGTCAGAAAAAGGCTTCTGTGGAGCGAGGCCGAGTTTTTCCAGGAGCTCCATGTCTTCATTCACGCCGGGGTTGGCCGCCGTCAGAAGTTTTTCGCCGTAGAACACGGAGTTTGCACCGGCAAAAAAGCACATCGCCTGGGCCTCCCGGGACAGCTGGGTTCGGCCAGCGGACAAACGAATCTTAGCACCTGGCAGAAAAATGCGTGCCGTTGCGATCAGGCGGACCAATTCAAAACTATCCACGGGCGCGGCATTCTCCAATGGGGTGCCGGGCATGGGCATGAGACAATTGATAGGCACGCTCTCGGGTGCAGGATCGAAGTTGCAAAGCACCTCCAGCATCCGTAGGCGATCCTCTTCAGACTCGCCAAGACCCAAGATCCCACCACAACACACCGCCATTCCCGCCCGTAGGACAGCACCAATCGTAATCAGGCGATCCTGAAACGTGTGCGTGGTAACGATGATTCCGTAGTGCTCGGGGGATGTGTCGATGTTGTGGTTATACGCCGTGACACCGGCGTCGCGGAGTTTTTCAGCTTCCGCATCTGAGAGCTGTCCCAGCGTGACGCAGACTTCCATGCCGAGTTTGCTGACTTCGCGAATGGTATCGAGGACCTGCTCAAATCGCTGGTCGCCATCGCGGACGCCTTTCCATGCCGCTCCCATGCAAAACCGCGTCGATCCATTTTCGCGAGCTCGCTCGGCCACGGGGAGCACCTCTTCGGTCGTCATCAATCGCCCGCGGTCGAGTCCGGTGTCGTATCGAGCGCTCTGCGCACAATACGAGCAATCCTCGCTGCAGCCTCCAGTTTTGACGCTTAGCAGCGTGCACAGCTGCATTTCTTGAGCAGGCCACTTCGCATGATGCACCTCGCGCGCCTTTTGCATCAGCTCAAACAACGGGAGCTTATAAACTTCTTCCAGATCTTTCAATGTCGGCATTTCGCGGGAAGTAAGTAATCCGTCGGAGAAAAAATTGCCAGCCAAATACCCGAGTCCGAGCGCAGCCGAATCGGGCAACGGCTGCGCGACTTTTTACAAGTGTCCTTACCGCCCGCTTGATACTTTAGGAGCAGACGCGTAGAATTCGAATATGAAAACAGCATGGATGTTCGGTTATTTGACAATGGGCTGCGTTGTTGCTGCGGGTTACGCTCAAGAAGAATTCATCGCGCCACTGCCCCAGGAGATCCCGACGCGTCCGCTGCCGGCGACACCAGATCCCAAACCGACTATTGAGGGCATTGTCGCGGAGGTGTTTCGTGAGGGGGCAGCCATGGCAACTCGTGAATCCGCTGGCACCAAAACGCTTCGGCGATGGACGGAAGACGACCTCATGGGACCCCAATGATCCCGGAAAGCCCAAAGGAATTATTGTTTTCGCTGTCGACTTTTGATTGACATCTCCGTGCTGCCACACCGTCCGACTTCGGAATGAAAAACCCGAAAATCACGTTCTTTTGTGCAACGTACCTCAAGCCGGAGATGTTGCACATCCACCGACAAATCACCCTTCTCCCCGGGTGGGAAGTGCATGTCATTGCCCAACGGGTAGAAAATCTTGCGCAGTTTCCGGTCGCATCGCTGGATGTGGTGCCACGCTCGCCCTGGCGCTGGGCAAGCAGGTTCCGCGAGCGGAGCATGAAATCCGGCCCTTGGCAGGTCGGAGCGCGTGAGGTCGAAACGGTGCTTTACCAAATCCATGCACGCAGATCTGACGTGCTTCATATTTTCTTTGGAAACGTCGCCGTACACTGGCTTCCGCTACTTCGAAAGATCGATATTCCCGTGGTTGTGTCGTTTCACGGTGCGGACGTGGCAGGAGCGATTGCCGGCCCTGACTACGCTGACGCGCGCAGTGAGGTATTCGCGCGTGCGCGTGTGATCGCGTGCCGGAGCACGGCATTGGCAGAGCGAGTCGTAGCAATGGGCGCGGATAAGGGTAAAACCTGCGTCACGCGCACGGTGATACCCGATTCGAAGGCTTCACCACGGCCACTCTCCGTTATATCATCGCACACCATCCTGCAGGCCAGCCGTTTGATTCCAAAAAAAGGCCTGGCTACCACGCTCCGCGCTTTCGCACGAATCGTCTCCTCAAGGGACCCGGCTGCACGGCTCACGCTCGCGGGCGGAGGACCTATGGAGGGGGAATTACGTGCGCTGGCTGCTGATCTTGGCGTGACGAAACGCGTGCGATTTGCAGGATTTCTATCCCAGGCTCAACTCACAGACGAATTGGCACGCTCAGCCGTTTTTGTGCATCCCAGCGAATCCATCGCCGGGGACACGGAAGGCGTGCCAAATAGCCTGCTCGAAGCCATGGCCGGCGGGGTTCCGGTCGTTGCAACCCGGCACGGCGGTATCGGGGAGGCAGTAGCTGACGGAGCCACTGGGTTTCTCGTTCCTGAGCGCGACGATGAAATGCTGGCCAATCGGATCACGGTCCTCCTGGAGGACTCAGACCTCAACTCCCGGATGGGCCTCGCGGGGCGGGAGGCGGTGCGACAAGGGTATTCCGAAGGGGCGTCTGCCGCGGCGCTGGCCGACCTCTACCGAACGGTGGCAGGGATTTAAGAAGCAATGCCGCCGGGGCAAAGAAAAAGGCCGACAGTATAACAAACCTGTCGACCTTTTCTTTTGGGTGGGGAAATTCGGAGACTAGCGCTTCGAGAATTGGAAGCGTTTGCGAGCTCCAGGCTGACCGGGCTTTTTACGCTCCTTCATGCGAGGGTCACGAGTTAGGAGACCTTCTTTTTTCAAAATGGGACGAAATTCAGGATTTGCTTCGATGAGGATACGAGAAATCGCAAGACGCATCGCACCAGCCTGTCCGCGCACGCCACCGCCATTGGTGCTCACCCGGAAATCAAATGCATGCATGCTGTTCGCGAGTTCGAGCGGACGGAGGATGTCGTTTTGTAGCGACAGACTTGGAAAGTAGTCGGTGAAATCGCGGTTATTGACCGTGATCGACCCCGAGCCGGGCTTGGCCCAAACTTTAGCAACCGCGTTTTTGCGACGCCCGGTGGCGGATTGTAGAACAGTAGTAGTCATGGGATTAGCTAGAAATTATTTACAGAGCAACTGCTTTTGGTGCCTGGGCTTCATGCGGGTGGGATTCGCCGCTATACACTTTAAGTTTGCGGTAGGTCGTAGATCCAAGCCGGTTATGGGGGATCATTCCCTTGACGGCGCGCTCAACAAGAAGTTCAGGGCGGCGCTCCTTGCGGGCTTTGAATGTTTCTGATTTATGACCACCGACATATCCAGAAAAGCTCATGTATGTCTTCTGGATTTCTTTCTTGCCGCCAATACGAACTTTGTCCGCATTGATCACAACAACGAAGTCGCCGGTGTCCACGTGAGTGGTATAAATCGCTTTGTGTTTGCCGCGCAGCAGAATGGCAGCTTTCACTGCCACATGGCCGAGTAACTGGTCTTTGGCGTCGATCACCCACCAGCTGCGCTGGATTTCTTCTGCTTTGGCCGAAAATGTCTTCATAGAAAAGGGTCGAAAGGTCACCATGATCTGATGCAAGTGTCAATGACTTTTCTAAAACTTTCCTGGGAGACGGTGTTATGCGGTGGATTTTAGCCAGCGTCGGATCTCCTAAACTTGTCTATGCGAAGGCGGGTATCGCGGACTATACGACCCGAATCCGCCGTTTTACCCGTTTGGATTTTATCGAAGTGAAACCTGCCCCTCGGCGGGAAATCGAGTCGACGGGGTTGCTTGCGAGAACGGAAAACTCCTGGCGGATCGCGATGGATGGCACAGGACGGGCGTGGAGTAGTCAACAATGGGCTCAGCGGTTGCGTGAGCTTGAAATCACAGGCACTGACACCGTCAGTCTGCTCATAGGCGGAGCAGATGGCCACTCAGACCAATTACGCGCCACAACAAACGAATGCATCTCCCTCGGGCCACTCACGCTTCAGCACGAGCTCGCTCAGGTCGTGTTATTAGAGCAATTGTATCGCGCATACACGATTGTTCGAGGGCTGCCCTATCATCGGGATTGAGTGGAGCAGTTTCGCGGATCCCGCTTCTAAAATGCAAAGAGAGATGTTCTATTTTAATGACCGCAGGGAGAAGTTCTGACGTAATGGATCGGTATGCGGATTTCCCTCTTTGTTCCCTGCTTTGTGGACCAGATTTACCCCAATGTTGCGATCAGCATGTTGAAGATATTGGAGCGCCTTGGGCATGAGGTGGATTACCCAGAGGCGCAGACCTGTTGCGGACAACCGCCGTTTAACTCGGGGTATTGGGATGAGGCACGCGGAACAGCCTGTTCGATGATGGATGCCTTCCGCGATTCGGATGTCGTGGTCGGAGCATCGGGATCCTGCGGCGCGATGCTCAAAGTTTTTTATCCGGAGTTGTTCCATGGGCACGAGCGTGAACCGGAGGCGAAGGCGCTGTCCGGGAAAGTGCATGAATTTACGGATTTCCTGGTCAATGTGCTCAACGTCACGGACGTCGGCGCACGGTTTGAAGCGAAGGTGACTTACCATGACGGATGCCATGGGATGAGAGAGTTGGGGATCAAACGTGAGCCCCGCGAACTGCTCCGCCACGTGCGCGGACTGGAACTCATCGAAATGAAGGAGGCTGAAACCTGCTGCGGATTTGGAGGAACATTCGCAGTGAAGTTTCCGGAGATCTCCAGCGCCATGGCCGAGGTGAAATGTGGTTCCGCAGTTGAGACGGGCGCAGAGTATGTGGTCTCCGGTGACTCCAGCTGTCTAATGCAGATTCAAGGAATGCTCCACCGGCAGCGCACGGGCGTCAAAACCATTCATTTAGCTGAGGTGCTCGCGCACCAGAATTGATCGCGGTGAGACGGGCTGTAATTACTGGTCTTGGACCAATATCATGCATCGGGATCGGAAAAGATGCCTTTTGGACCGGGTTGCTGTCCGAGCGTAGCGGCATCGGCCGGGTGACCGGATTCGACACGTCCCGATTTAATGCCTACGGGGCGGGAGAGGTGACCGACTTTGATCCCAAAGCGTACTTTGGTCCGCAGCGCCTTAAACGCTTGGATCGTTACGCGCAATTTGCCGTGGCGTCGGCACATCTTGCAATCAAAGACTCCGGGTTGGATGCTGCGCCGGATGCACCCTCAACCACGCGAGGCGTCAGCTATGGCACCGCGTTAGGAGGCATCGCCAATGCGGAGGCAGAGAACGAGGCGTTCTTATCTGGGGGACCCCGTGCGGTGAATCAACTTCTGGCACTTCAAGTTTTTGGAGGATCGGCGCATTCCAATATTGCAATCGAGTTTGGTTTTCAAGGTGTCGGGACAACCAATTCCAACTCCTGCGCCAGTGGCACTGTGGCGCTTGGTGAAGCGATGCGCTACATCCGCGATGGTCTGGCAGATGTGATTGTGGCTGGAGCGGCGGAGGCGCCGTTGAGTCCGTTGACCTACGGTGCATTCACGCTGATCCGGACCATGAGCCAGCAAGCTCCGCCGCATTCCTGTCGTCCATTTGATGCGGGACGGGACGGGTTCGTTATGGGCGAGGGTGCGGCAGCGGTGGTGATCGAGGAATACGAGCACGCCAAACGGCGCGGCGCACACATTTACGCGGAGATCCTTGGATACGGATTAAGCAATGATGCGCATCACATGACTTCTCCGCATCCCACGGGCCTGCCGTGCATCCACACGATGCGTCGAGCGCTAGACGACGCGAGGCTGAATCCGACTGATATCGATTATATCAACGCCCACGCGAGTTCAACCAAGGTGAACGATTCGAGCGAGACGCGCTGCATCAAAGCGGTCTTTGGAGACCACGCCAACCGAATCCCGATCAGTGGCACAAAAGCCTACACCGCCCATCCACTGGGAGCAACAGGGGCGCTCGAAGCCGTCATTTGTTGCCTCGCGATGCAGCACCGCTGGGTGCCTCCAACCCTGCATTATGAGAATTTGGATCCGGAATGCGACTTGGACGTTGTTCCGCTTCATGGCCGGGAGATGCCGACCCGGCATATTCTGAGCAATTCCTTCGGATTTGGCGGGATCAACGCATGTTTGGTACTCGGCGCAGTTTGACGACGGTCAAACCTCTGGAGCATTCCGGAACATGCGCGTTGCTGACTCCCGGCGGAGCGTATAGTTCATGGATCAGAACATGAAACGCCTCTTGACTGCTGCTTTGGGACTGGTGCTGCTGATCGTCCCGCTCCTTCTTCCATTGGATGGACTTTCTCCCGCAGGGAGAATCACTTTTGGGCTCTTCCTGTTTGCTGCAGTCTACTGGATGTTTTCGCCGATCCCGATTTATGCAACTTCAGTTTTGGTAATTTTGTTCCAGCTCGCACTGCTGAGCAATGCCTCGCCGTTGGTCGAATTTTTTGCCTTCCCGTATGCGACAGCAGACGCACCATCGGCGGATAAGTTTACAGGGACGCTCGCGCACCCGATTTTGATTTTGTTTCTTGGAGGCTTCATGCTGGCTGCCGGTGCACAAAAATACCACCTCGAGAAAAACCTCGTGCGCGTGTTTTTGTCACCCTGTAAATCTCCGAAGCTCCTTCTGATCGGGGTGCTGGGCGTCTGCGCGCTTCTTTCTGCATTCATGAGCAATACAGCGACCACGGCGATGATGTTTGCGGTGCTGATTCCGGTACTCGGTGCATTAGAGCTCGACGATCCGCTCCGGATTTCTCTGGCGCTCTCGGTGCCCATCGGTGCCAATATAGGCGGGATAATCACGCCGATTGGGACGCCTCCAAACGCAGTCGCTCTGGGCGCACTTGCGGAACAGGGGATTCGCGTCTCGTTTGCTTCATGGATGGCTATTGGGACACCGCTGGCAATCGTATCCCTCGTTTTCGTCACTTTTATTCTGCTAAAAATGTTCCCGCCGAAGGCCAAGCGGATTGAACTGAATATGACCGGCAAGTTTGACCGGAGCACACGCGGGATCATGCTCTATATTGTAGGCGGCAGCACCATCGTGCTTTGGGCGACCGAGTCGATTCATCAGATTCCAAGCTCGGTGATTGCGTTTTTGCCCATTGCTCTGCTGCCGGCACTAGGAATCGTCGGCACAAACGAGATTCGCGGAATATCCTGGGAAGTCTTGTGGCTCGTTGCGGGAGGGATCTCGCTCGGATACTCCCTCAAGGATTCCGGGCTGGCGACATGGATGATCGGACTCGTGAATTGGACATCACTCGGAGACACCGGCGTCATCGTGGGGTTTCTATTTCTTTCGATTCTCATGGCAAATTTTCTTTCTCACACCGTCACGACGTCACTGCTGGTGCCGATTGCTATCAGCCTCGGAACGTCCGGTGTACTGGCCGGTCCGGGGTCCTTGGCCGTAGTCGCAATTGGAATAGCCATCGCCTCCAGCTACGGAATGTCTTTGCCGATCTCGACGCCACCAAATGCCATCGCGATCAGCAGCGGTGCAGTGGAAACTTCACAGATGGCCAAAGTTGGTGCCGTAATGGCGGTTTTCGGATTTATCATAATCACCGCACTAGCGATCTTCGTCTGGCCACTATTGCTCAAATAATCGTCCCATGAAATCGAACCATCCCCATCTCGCCATTATTTGCCTGGAAGACGAACCTGCTGTGCTCAGTGCTGTGGTGCGCGACCTGGCGCCGTTCGAGGACGCGTTCCAGATTGTGCCGGTGGAATCTGTTACCGACGCGCGTAAGGTGCTCACTACCCTCGCAGAAAAGCACATCCCGCTTGCACTTGCGCTCTGCGACCACCTGCTGCCAGGCGTTTCTGGCACGGAATTTTTGGTGGAATTGAACCAATCAGAAGCAACCCGCGCGGCTCGAAAAGTGCTCATTACCGCCCAAGCAGGTCTCAACGACACCGTGAAGGCAATCAACGAGGGAAATCTCAACCATTATATCGCCAAACCGTGGCTACCGGAAGATCTCCGTGCAGTCGTTCGCGACCAACTCACCTCTTACCTTCTGGTTACGAAGACGAACCCACTCCCCTATTTATCCGTCCTGGATGCCCCACGGTTGCTTGAGGCAATGCAGAGAAACAACCTGACCACGGACGAATAATATCCAAACCGGAGAATGAGCCCGTATTTTCAGCTGCCTTTGAGGTAACTTGGCAATCATGATTGACGGAACTTCTCCGAACGAAAGTCCTGCATTTGATCCGCGTGCGGATGAATCCGTGGCTGAAATCCGACGACTCGTGGCAGCGAATCCCGAATTGGAAGCGAATCTCTGTCATTTTCCCATCGACGAGCAAGTCATTAAAGAGGGAGCTCCCAACCATGCTTTGTTTGTCCTATTGGATGGAATGCTTGCTCTGTTCAAGCATATGCCAGGGAATGGGAACATTGAGGTCTCCCGGCATGGACGGGGAGAGTTGATCGGCGTTCACTCTTTCGCCACCGATAACCGTTCGTTCTGCACCGCCCAAGCGGTAGAACCCACCCATGCATTGAAATTGGGATCCGCGCTCATGGAGTCCCTGCCCACGGCGTATCCAGATTTGCACCGCCTTGTGCAACGGCTCATCGTAGCCAACCTTGCCGGACGGTACCGCTCGGCGGTTCGACTTCAGGTGCAACTTTCGGAAGCAAATCGCGAGCTGACCGAAACGAGAAACCGTCTGATCCATCAAGAAAAATTGGCAACGCTTGGCCAACTCGCAGCGGGTGTTGCACACGAGGTGAACAATCCTGTCGCTGCCATCCAGCGCCATACCGAAACGCTCCGCGAAACCTTACCCGCATTGCTGGAAATTGCGGCGCCGGGAAAGGCGAGCGCATTCTGGCAGGCCGGTCTTGCATCCTCTGGAGCATTGGCTGGGCAACGCGATGCGATGGAATCGCTAAGCACGGCATATCCAGATCAATCGCGAGCGCTCATTCGGCGTGTGGCGGCGGTGCCTGCTGACCTCCAAAAGTGCATCCTCGGAACTCCGGGATCGGTGGTGACGACTCTCGATGGAGCCGCCCTTTTAGCGATTTTTGAGTCCGCCTTTTTGCTCCGCCATCTAGGTGCAAGCGCTCAGCAAATTTCTCACCTGGTCACAAAACTCAAAGAATACGCCCGTCCCGCGTCAGCAGCACGTGAGACAGTGGATATCCGTGAGAGCATCGAAAGCACGTTTGTCGTTTTAAATCCGCTCATCAACCGACATGAGTTGCATGCCGAACTCGCTTTGGAACTCAACGTCTCCGCCCGCGCGACCAGCCTGACGCAGATCTGGACGAACCTAATCAAGAATGCTTGCGAAGCGATGGACGATCAGGGCGTGCTCCACGTGCGCGCATTCCGCAGCGGAGACTACGCTGTCGTCGAAATCAGCGACAATGGTCCTGGCATCCCGGAGGAGCTTCAGAAAAAGATCTTCGATGTCAATTTTACCACCAAAACCGGAGCAGAGAATTTTGGGCTGGGGCTGGGGCTATCGATTACCAGAAGTCTGGTAAAAGAGAATGATGGAACCCTCGAACTTACGGATACACTTGGGGGTGGCTGTACGTTTCGGGTGAAATTTCCGAGCCTGTAGGATCCGGCTCCCCTCTC
>JBGSMR010000188.1:0-19559 GCA_041740065.1 Chthoniobacterales bacterium | reverse complement strand
CATGTTTGCGACTGTAACCAAACTGCTCAACAACTTCATCCAGTAACCGGCTCCGACTCTCTCGTCCACGGTTCATATAGCGTTGCCGCATGCGTGGCAGCATCTCTTCTCTCACCTTTTGACTCATCGACATTCCTTTTGCTTGTCGGTGTCATCCTTTTTGAGTCAACGTCCCTTTTTGCTCACAACTCCTTTTCTCTCCAGGGTATCAAAACTTATGAGTCAACAGGTAAATGCGACTCCGATAATATCGCGCTTGTTATCATCGAAGTCGTTGTTAACCTTGCTTTCCCGCAAATAAGCGGCTTCTTTTCTTTAACCATGATTTTGGCCAACCTTCTTTCTGTCGGGCAGATATTGCCGGACATGCAAGCCGTGGAGCGGTGGCAGGCAATTGAGGAGATTGTTGCGATGCTCGTCGAATCGGGCCGGATCGTAGACTCCGACAGGCCTGAACTGCTTGCTGCGCTTAAGCAGCGCGAAGAAACCATGAGCACGGGCATTGGATTCGGCATCGCCATTCCCCATGCATCTTCGGATCGGGTGACTGAAGTGGTGGCCGGATTTGGCCGCTCGAAATCAGGAATCGAATTCGATTCGCTGGACAATGAACCGGTGCATTTCATTGTTTTGTTTGTGGTTCCGCGGGACCAATTTCAAACCCACCTTCGAACACTGGCTGCGATCGCAAAATTTCTCAATGATAGAACTGTGCGTGAAGAACTCGCGAATGCGACTGATGCGGCATCACTGCTCAGCGTGTTTGAAAACCGCGCGCCGAAGAGCTGATTTGGCTTCGTGATCCCCATGACCGCGCGCCATCTCTTGCAGTGCCGCCTGCGCGATGCGCTGTCGGCCATTCGTCTGGATCCTGCCGCAGCGGAGGTGTCCGCTGCCGCTGACGCCCGTTTCGGAGACTATCAGAGCAACACCGCGATGGTTCTGGCAAAGCGTGAGCGTCAAAATCCGCGTGCGCTCGCTGCGCGGATCGCTGAAGCGATCGATGTTACCGGTCTATCTGCGCCTCCGGAGATTGCTGGTGCTGGGTTTTTGAACTTCCGGTTGGAAACATCATTTCTCGAACGTTCGGTAACGGAGCTGCGACAGGATCCGCGAGCCGGGTGCGAAACATTGCCGACTCCGAAGACGATCATTGTTGATTTCAGCTCTCCCAACGTCGCGAAGCCGATGCATGTCGGGCATATCCGGAGTACGATTCTCGGTGATTGCTTGTGCCGGATTGCCCGGTTCCTCGGCCACCGCGTGATCGCTGATAACCACATTGGGGATTGGGGGACTCAATTCGGAAAAATCATTTACGGATGGAAACATCTTTTGAATCGCAAGGCGCTAGAGGGGCAGCCAATCCCAGAATTATTAAGGCTGTATCGCGATGTTAACGCTCTTGAATCGACCGATGACTTGGTGAAGACATCGGTGCGTGAAGAATTAGTGAAGCTGCAGGCTGGAGATCCTGAGAACCTGTTGATTTGGCGCCAAGTTGTGGATACCTCATTGGTCGAGTTTCAAAAAATTTACGCGGTTCTGGACGTGCAGTTTGACGAGCATTTGGGAGAAAGTTTTTATAACGACGCGCTCGCTCCGTTGGTGGATCGGTGTATTTCCGATCGGATTGCTCGTGAAAGCGAGGGTGCGATTTGTGTTTTCTTCCCCGACGACAGCCCGCTAGCAGCAAACCCGTGCGTGATCCGGAAAAGCGACGGCGGATTTCTTTATGCCACGACCGATCTCGCGACGATCGCCTACCGGATGGATCGTTGGAATCCTGATGCGATCTGGTATGTGACTGGAGCCCCGCAGGCGCTACATTTTCAGCAAGTATTTACCGCGGCCGGCATGATGGGTCTGACATTCGTGGCCGAGCATGTCCCGTTTGGAAGTATTCTTGGAGAAGATCGCAAGATCATGAAAACTCGCTCGGGCGAGAATGTCCAATTAGGGGATGTGTTGACGGAGGCTGTGGATCGGGCACGCGCCGTGATAGCAACAAAGAATCCGGACCTTCCTCCGGATGAGATGGAGTCAATCGCAACCATGGTTGGGATTGGTGCAGTAAAGTATGCGGAGCTATCGCAGCATCGAATGACCGACTACGTTTTTTCCTGGGATAAAATGCTCTCGTTCCAAGGAAACACGGCGCCGTATTTGCAAAATGCCTGCGTTCGGATCCAAGCGATTTTCCGCCGGCTTGACGATCCGGTTGACCTTGACGCAGCAAACATCGTGATCAGCGCTGACGCGGAGCGAGCGCTCGCGGTAAAGCTGCTGCAATTTGGTGAGACCGTGCCGCTTGTGCTCGAAGACTTTCGACCGAATCTCCTGGTCAACTACCTCTATGAATTGGCGACGACCTTCCACGCCTTCTACGAATCCTGTCCGGTTCTGAAATCCGAAGGTGAGACCCGGCTTTCTCGTCTGATTCTGTGTGATGCCTCGCTCCGTGTCCTGACCACGGGACTCGGTCTGCTAGGCATTCGCACGCCCGAGCGGATGTGATGTTTCTGCTACTGCCACTCGACGCCAAGCGCCCGTAGAGCGGTCTCCGCGGCTGCGTGATCCCGGAAATCATAGGGGATAGCGTGGAACCCGAGTCCGGCAGCGGCCACAATGTTTTCTGGCATATCGTCAATAAATACCGTCGCTTCCGGACGAATTCCAAACTGCCGGATTGCTGTCTGATAGATTTCCGGCTGCGGTTTGAGCGCTCGTGCCTCATAGGAAAATACGCCATCACTGAATGTGTGAAAAACGGGATATTTGCTGAAAATGTATTCCCGATGAATGCACGAAATATTAGAAAGCAGATAGGTCGGCATTGATAATGCAAGCCGCGTGGCGAGGTCTGTCATGGGACAATTCTCTTCAAAAATATCTTCCCAGATTTTCAGGAAGTCTGCATCAGTCCCCGTATCGGAAAAATGCGGACGGATATGCCGGAGGAATTCCGCGCGGTCGATCTCGCCGCCCTCGAGGCGCTGTTTTGCCGCTACCACGAGCTCACGTTCCGGGAGGTTGGCCAGTTGATTTTTTGCAACCAACCGATGGGCTGCGATGTAGTAGTCGAACTTCAGCAACACATTGCCAATATCGAAAATGACGGCTTCGATGCTCATCGGCTTGCAGGTTTTGGCAATGCCATGAGCCAATCGGCAATTTCGTTTGATGCTGCGGGTCGGCTTAAAGCGCACATCGAGTCATACCAACCTTTCCAGACCTCGCCATCGCTGGAGAATGCATTGTCCAGCGCGCGGACGATGGCGTCCGGGTTGTCTGCGATGCATCCTGCTTCGCTCTCAACAATCAAACGCGCGTTCCCCTCTTCTTGGCCGGGAACAATTTGGCTGATCAGCATGGGACTCGTCGCAGCCAGGCATTCCTGAACGGTTGCCCCGCCAGCCTTACTAATGACTACATGGCTTTCAGCGATGAGGTGCGGCATCTGGTCTGTCCATCCGAAGACCCGGGCGTTCACTCCTGCGGCAGTCGCTGTTTGAGCCAATTTCTTTTGCAAAGCTTCATCGCGACCTACGGTGAGGGTGATTTCGATATTTGGCATGGCAGCAATGGCCCGTAGAACATCCACGGCAATCCGTTTGCCGGAGTTGACCATCAAGAGGACCTTCCACTTTTGACCTGGCGCTGGGGGCGATTTGGGCTCGCGCAATTCTGCAAATACCGGAGGGACAGGGAATCCTGAGATATGGATTTTTTCTTCCGGGAAGTCCGCCTTGCGGATCACTTCCGCAGTGGCTTCGTTGCAAACGAGAAGCCAGTCACTGTGTCCGCTGAGCCAGACAGAATTTACGGTGATAGAATCCGTGACTACCGTGATTTGCACATAGGTGCGGCACTTCTCGGTGAGATGGATGTGGTCCAAGAGGTGATTGTACCCGGGATATGTTGAGACCACGATGTCGGGATTCTTAGCGATCATCATTTCCCGTAACGTCTTTGCGGCGCGGCCAAAGACGCCGATTTTTTGAGCGATGACGGGCGTGCGATCCAGCCATTGGAACACGAGATTCCACAGTCCTGGGGCGTGATTGATTAGCCAAAGGTAATTGCGCTGCGCCAAACGATTGATCCAACCATATGCCGTGTCGAAAATGTCTTCGACTGAAACGGACGCCTCGGGATGCCGATTTTGAAATGCATCGCGGAGATTGCGTGCAGCAGCGTTGTGACCCTCGCCGAATCCGGCGGTGAGGATGAGGATAGTTTTTATAGCCATTTTCTTCGTCGCATGTAGAGGAACATTCCGACGCCAATCGTGAGAGCGACGCACCAGAATGCAATGTAGCCGTATTTGAGTTTTAACTCCGGCATGTTAAACGGACTGTCTGTATCGAAGTTCATCCCGTACACGCCTGCGATGAAGGTGAGTGGGATAAAGATTGTCGAGACCACAGTAAGGACGCGCATGATCTCATTTGTTCGCGCTCCAACGCTGGACAAATAGAGATCCATGAGCCCGGCGGTAAGATCGCGATAGCTTTCGATGATATCAATGATCTGCGTGATATGGTCATAGCAATCGCGAAGGAAGATTTGTGTCTCGCGTTCCACGCGACCGGTATCATCCCGTAATAATGCACTTAAGACTTCGCGCTGCGGCCAAGACGCGCGCCGGACTTGTAAGAGGAGACGTTTGCATTCGTGTAACTCTCGCAAGGAGTTCTTCGATGGTCGTTCTAGCAAGGTATCTTCCAAGTCCTCAATGCCATCCCCTAAAACTTCAAGGACAGGGAAAAATTGATCTACCACGGCGTCGAGCAGGGCGTATGTGAGATAGTCAGATTTCCGAGTCCGCGCGAACCCCTTGCCGGATCGAAGGCGGCGGCGCACGCTGTCGAAGACATCCTGACCACTCTCTTCCTGGAAGGTAATCACATATTCCTTTCCGAGGAATATGCTCAGTTGTTCAAATAGGAGCTCCTCCTGCGGACTGAAGTAGAGCATTTCGGTGACGATAAAATAGTTGTCGTCGTAGTGTTCGAATTTCGGTCTTTGGGTCGTGTTGAGCACATCTTCAAGCGCCAGTGCGTGGAGACTAAATTGCTCACCCAGTTTCCGCATCAATTCGAGATCACCAAGGCCGTCGATGTTGATCCAATTCACCTTCGTTGGATCGTAGCGCTGCATCAATTCCTCGAATGAGTCAAACTCCGCTTCGAATACTGAATCCGCATCGTACTGAAACAAGGAAATCACGGATTTCTCAGAACACTCAGAATGGTCCGAGCAGAGTGAACCAGGTGGGGTGCCCGGCAAATGGTATTTGAGTCGGATCATTTTATTTCCAGATGCATCACGTCGGGATAGTGCCTGTATTACAATCCAAAAAATGCGAAAACCCTGCCGCCAGCGGAGTGCGTCCCAATGCAGCATCAGTGAGCTTTCCTATGCTCGTCAGCGGCACATAAGGGAATTTCCGACTCCATCGGGTTTCCAAATCCTTTGCGACCTCGGGATCTACTGCAAATAGAAGCTCGTAGTCTTCTCCATCCGATATCGCGTTGCCGACCGTGGCGCCATCGGCTACCGGCAAGGCGTCGATGGTCACTGAAAACCCAACTCCGCTTGCGTCTGCCATGCGCGGCAGATCGGCACCGAGACCGTCGCTCAGATCCATCATGGCATGAATGGGATACTTGCGTGTCAACCAAGCGGCCTCGAGCAGCCTTGGATAAAAATCGAGATGCTTCCCTTGGATCGACCCGCCCAGCTTGCCGGTCACAAACAAGACATCGCCGGGAAGTCCGCCCGAGCGCGTTGCCAAGCGATTTCTTCGTACGCGACCATCGAGCGCCACTGAAATGAAGACACCCTGTGGTGCCCTTGCAGTTTCACCCCCGACAATCGTCACGCCGAATTCGGCAGCAGCGCGTTTCAGTCCGGTGTAAATCCCTTCGATTTTCGCCACCTGCTGTCCGGCGGATGCGGCCAACGTGACGAGTGCGTGCCCCGGTTCGCCTCCGCACGCGGCGATATCGCTCACGGTTCGCGCCAATGCCTTCCATCCGATCCGCAGGGGTTCCGTCTCCGGTAAAAAGTGCACCCCTTCGATCAGACAATCGGTCTTGAGGAGCCTTAGCCATTTGCGGCTGCCAAATTCGACAGCGGCACAATCGTCTCCCGGTCCGAGAATCACCTCTGAGCCCATGGAGAGATTTGCGGTCAGTCGATGCACGAGCGCATCCTCGCTGATTTCTTGCAGCGTCATTGAATCCATTGTGGAAACAAGAGGAGGATTGCAAACTGACTGCCATTGAACGCCATGTGCATGAGCACGGGTGTCCAGAGTGAGCCGGTTCGTTCGTAGGCGAGAGTGAGTCCAATCGAGAGCACGAAGAGCGGAAGAAGCGATCCTGGTGTGATATGCACGGCAGCGAAGAGAACCGACGTCGCGATGATTGCGGGTGTCCGGCCGCCAAAGCGTTTTGCGACACCGTAGAGCAACCCGCGAAATAGGAATTCCTCCACAAACGGAGCAACCAAAACGACCAGAATCCCGGCAAGAATGAGCGCAGTCGGCCCTGGACCGCTGCGTAAGAAAGCAACTGTCGCGTCACCACCACTTTCTTCTCCCAGTAATAATTTAGAAACATATGTCGCAACAATGACGATTGGGAAGATCGACGCGATGCCCACCACGGCGGGCATGACCACAGGTTTCCAAGTGATCTGGCGTAAGCCGAATAAATTGACAGGGCTTAATCCACGAAGCACGAGGAACGCGGTGACGAACAGAACCATCAATCCATACATCACAATGGCAGACCCTAATAACTCGGTCGTCACCACTTGTGAGTCGGGCTCTGCCGCCACGATGCTAAAAATATAGTAAGCCGCGAGGATTGCGGCAAAAATTCCATCTCCGACACGAAATGGAAGCGACGGGACCACCTCATCGCGCTCCGGCGAGAGGCCAGCTGCAATCTTCCACCAAACGTAAATTCCAGCAACGGCTGCCGGAATCCAAAACATTTCGACCGGCACCGTCAGCTAGGAATCTTAAGTTGCGCGTGCGAGATGATCATGGCGCAAAAAACGGCGGTAAGAAATATTGCCGACCCGGTTTCAGTTCCGGGGTGCTCCGCATCAAGTCGATTTCGACTTTGGGAGCCTTGGCGCTCGCTTCACTGAACAGACGGAAAATCCTACCCAGAGAAAAAGATCTCTCGTAACGAACCACGGCAGCATCCGGTGAGTTTCCCAGCTCCTGCGCTTTGGTGTAAGCGTCTTCGACATAACCGAGTTGATCGACAAGTTTCTCCTGTAGTGCATCGGTGCCGCTTAGAATTCGCCCGTCTGCAGGACCTGCCTGCAGCGCTCCAGGGTCCAAGCCACGCGCGGTAGCCACGATCCCAAGGAATTTTTCATAACTTTGCATCACGAGCCCCTGCACATACTCGCTTTCCTCTGGCGTCAACTCACGTGCGCCATTCAGCATATCTTTGAATTTGCCGCTTTTAAACACCACGGATTGCAATCCGACCTTCCCGAATAGTTCGCGGTAATTGAGCGTAGAAATGATCACGCCGATGCTGCCGGTGAACGTTGTTTCGTTGCACATGATCCAATTTGCGCCACAGGCTGCATAGTAGGCACCGGAAGCGCCGATACTCTGCATGTAATAGACAACAGGTTTCTGAGCCGCCAATTTTTGTACTTCGTGATAGATCGTATCTGATGCCGTGACTTCTCCGCCTGGCGAATCGACAACCATGACCACGGCTTTCACTGTGGGATCTTCTGCGGCTTGGCGGAATGCGAGTTTCAGGTCTTCTACCATCGAATCCCCCAGGCTTCCGGGCATTCCAAATGCAATAACCCCCTCCATGGGAATCACGACGATCTTATCTGTAGTGCCCTCGCCAGCGTGGATTTCGGTTTCTTCGAACGTGATGGGTTCGCTTGTTGTGAGTCGGCTTGACGCCGAGCTGGCCCCGAAACCCACCAAGAGGAGTCCATTTACGAACATACTCACGCATAGCGCGAGGAACAAAAGCACAATGGCACACCCAGATTTTTTCATTGGTAGGCAGACCGTGCCGCAATTTCCTCCGCTTCACAAGCCCGCAATTTTATGGTATTAGGAGAAAACTATGCGGGCTCTACCGGGCTCGTGTTTGACCACTCCTGACCCTGAACATCGTATGTATGAGCCGTTCGCACAACCCAACAATCCGCTCCATGGCATCACGCTCGAGCGAATCCTCACGGAGTTAGTCGCCCGCCACGGATGGGAAGAGATGGGCGACCGCATCCCGATTCGGTGTTTTCAATTTGATCCTTCCATCAAATCCAGTCTCACGTTTCTGCGAAAGACCCCGTGGGCCCGCAAGCGGGTCGAGGATTGGTTCCTTTGGGAGCAACCCCGTCCATCTTGATTGCCAATCCTCCTAATGATGAAAATCCAGAAGGCATTTTTTCGAGCACAAATGCTGTTGATTGCTCTCATCGGTGCCAGTACGGCATGGGCTGAGCAACCTGATTCAGACCGCCTCCTTTGGATCAAAGAGTTTGAGGGAAAGTCCACAAATGAAGTCGTATGGGACGACCGATTTCAAACGCTCTTGAGCGAAAATGTGCCGAAAACTCGCGTGAATCTTGGAATGACCGACAACGCTTCACCGCTGGTTGATTCGGTGAACGAAGTGTTTTCGGGGGCGCCAGAGGACGTGTTCGTCCGAGACGGTCGGTTCGTTGTTTTGTCAGCGTCTCGACATCAATCCGCCATGGAAAAAGGATTTTTGTGGTTGGATCTTAAGACTGGCGTCGTCATTGGTTCGGTTGTTCATTATTATTTCGGCAAACTTGAGCTGGAAAACACGGATTCTGCGATGCTGCTGATTTATTCTAAGCAGGTGGGCGTTGAATCGCTGCCGCGGGAATTTCAAAAAGCTTTGGAGCATTGGATCGCCACAAATAATATTCGCGTCGAGTCCAGCCGGTTCGTGGGCAGAGCGGGGAGCGTCAAACGCATTCGCCCCGCTGTTTCAAAAGATACACGCGGGTCGATTTCTCCGTAATCTCGCTGCAACTCGGACAAACCGCCGATACGCTCGCACGCGTGCTCACTTCTTGGTCCAACTCGCTAGTACGAGTCGGGCGGTTTCGTTGCATGCTTGCAGACCGTAGGAGTAGGGACGGATTCCTGATGTGTGAGGAAATGCAATGTCGGTGACTCTACTGCTCGCTTGACCATCGGATGCGATCAGTTGGTAGCTGCGGTCGATATCAATGCCCCCGATAGCAAAAAATCGACCCCTGTGCTCGTCGAAAATCTTGCTATCGAGTTCGTCAGGCAATTTCTCCGCCGCTCCGGGATCCGCAAATGCCGCGCGTGCCTGGCGGACATGACCATCGGCTACGAGGCTCGGAAAAGGAAACTCGTCCAGCTCTAAAGCGCCTTGTCCACTGCAGTCCACGAACATCCGGTAAGCGATCTCCGACTTCTCACCGTCATTGTCGACCATCACCTTCGTTCCTGTGGTCCCGACCGCCAGCTTCGCCACCTCGGCCTTGCCTGGGACGATATCCAACTTTCCCGCGTCATGGAGGGCCAGGAGGATTTGGCCGGAGGCGAGTGGGAGTGCGGCAATGACGTTCATGAGGAATGGCAGAAACTTCGAGCGCAGCGTGAGGTGATCTTCCGCCGGCAGCATTTCGGCATAAAAATTGAGCGTATACATGAGGTCATCGATCGCCTCTTTCCAATGGATGGGCTTATCAAGAATGACGGATTTTTCTGCCTCATCCATCTCCGACCGCATACCTTCGAAGGCATCGGAGTAATCATGTTTTTCTGTCATTCTTTCGGCAAAATCCTCCAACTGGAATGCCGGATCTGCAAGGAGTGCGACGAGATCCGACATCTCATCCTTGCGGAAAGCCTCGGTCAGCACTGGGCGACAAACATGATTGAAGTAGGTCCTCAGCCGGAGCAGGCCATTCTTGTCCCGCAGTGAGAGCAACTCCGCCTCGCTGATATAGCGCTCGATGGTTCGGATGGGTTCTGTCTGACTGTATTGCAAATGCGGCAGCAGTCCTTCTGCTGAATGCATCGCGATGCGAAATTCCTTGGTGCCCGGATGGGGATTGAACCGCAGTCCCCCCTGCACTTTATCAAACGTCCCATGCCGATGTGCAAGCGATGAGACGACATCAAATGCACTGAGCGAAGCGCCGAGGGTGCCGATACAAAAATTCAGAAATTCGCCGGTTTGCGGCAGCAGCTTCGAGATCGGCCATGGCGAGGCGTAATATCCCATCGCGGGATGGTCTTCTTCCTGCCAATAATGCCCCGTGGCGATCACCACTCGGTCGCAAGTAAAGGTTTCACCTGCGTCGTCGACGAGAATCGCGTGGTGAGCATCATCCCGGACGTCCACGATTTTGCGGTGAATATGTTCATGGACCGGGATGCCGGTCATTGCCAAAAGGGTGAGGATCGCGTGATATTGCGCATGCAGATACGCGCCAAGTGCGAGTCGTGGATAGACATCGCCGTCGGTAATCTGCTCCAGCTCGATGCCGAACTCCTTCAGCCACGAGACGTCTTGTTTTCGAAGCCAGTCGGCGAATGGAATTATCAGCTCGGGCAATTCTTCGGACGAGATGTTGGATAGGTTGTATCGCTCAGTCGTTTCCGGATGGTAAGGCATGCCCATACCTGCAATGCCACGCTTTTCAAAAATCTCAATCGACGAGAAGTTGTCACGAGACCATGCCGCGTTATCGAGCAGGTGCTTTAGTAAATAGACACAGGATGGTCCGCTCCCAATGATGGCTAGGATCTGGCGACTATTCATGATGAGATGAAGTTGATCCGAAAATCTTCGGTTGCCCATAAATAAGCGAAACGAATAGGTAGTTTGACTCCGCGACGTCTGGCACTAGTTTGCGTGTCATGGCAGCGACCGAGAACACCGAACCTGTTGAGTGGACAGCTAACCTCAGGCATATTTTTATCTCCGCAGGCCATGATTATTGGGGGCGGCAAGGAGAGGGCCGCATGCAACATGGAGTCACGTCCCCGCGGGAAATCGAGTGTGTGGCGGGGATGGGCTTGCGCGGGGACAGGTACTTTGGGGTCCGCCCCGACAACAAAGGCCAAGTGACATTCTTCCAAGCGGATGTCGCTACGGAGGTGCGACGGCTTTTCAAGCTCCCAAAGCTCCCGTCCTCTGTTTTTCGTCGAAACTTGATCGTCTCCGACGTGGACCTTGCTGCTTGGAAAGGTCGCCGATTTTGTTTTCAGGGTGTTGTATTCGAGGGCAGCCAAGAATGCACTCCCTGCGAATGGATGGATCGGATCGTTGCACCAGGTGCTCGGGAATTTCTCAAAAAAAATTTCCGCGGGGGTTTGCGGGCAAAGGTCGTCACGAGCGGAATGCTCCGCGTCACAGAATAGTTGCCGTTCGTTCAATGTTGGATGCGAGAATCCATTGGCGGGGAGGCTTGCGCTTCTCTCTGCTCGGGGGAGGAAATATCGTCATAGGAAAACCCTATGGTGATTAAAGGAAACAAGTATTTCGCCAATTGGACCCAATCTGATACGCTTACGATTCTGTCTGGAACAACCGTGTCCGAGATAGAAGTAGCGTTCATCGAACTGAGGAAAAAATCACATGTCTGCCGAATCTTCTGAATCCCCACAAGGCAAATGCCCTTTCAATCACTCCGCTGTCCCCTCCGTTACAACGGGCGGTGTCATGACCAATCAGGATTGGTGGCCGAATCGTCTTAAGGTTGAATTGCTAAACCAGCATTCTGCGAAGTCCGACCCCATGGGTGAAGACTTCAACTATGCTGAGGAATTCAAGAGCCTTGACCTCGCAGCACTGAAGGCGGATCTCGCCGCGTTGATGACCGATTCGCAGGACTGGTGGCCTGCCGACTTCGGCCATTACGGCCCACTTTTCATCCGCATGGCGTGGCATAGCGCCGGGACCTATCGCACGGGGGATGGTCGCGGCGGCGCCGGTCGTGGGCAGCAGCGATTTGCCCCGCTCAACAGCTGGCCTGACAACGTCAGTCTAGACAAAGCGAGGCGCCTTCTCTGGCCGATCAAGCAAAAATACGGTTGTAAGATATCTTGGGCTGACCTTTTGATCTTATCAGGCAACGTCGCGCTCGAAACGATGGGTTTTAACACGTTTGGATTTGCTGGTGGTCGTGAGGATACCTGGGAACCGGACCAGGATGTCTATTGGGGCCGCGAGACGAAGTGGCTGGCAGGCGACGAGCGATATGCTCACGGGTCTGAGGGGGTAGAGAAAGGGGAACCAGCCGTGCTCGTCTCCGACGATGATGCGGATGGCGACATCCACAGCCGTAATCTGGAGAACCCTCTTGCCGCCGTGCAGATGGGGTTGATTTACGTAAACCCGGAGGGTCCGGATGGCAACCCAGACCCGCTTAAAGCGGCCTATGACATCCGAGACACCTTTGCGAGAATGGCCATGAACGACGAGGAGACCGTCGCGCTCATCGCTGGCGGCCACACCTTCGGGAAAACGCACGGCGCTGGCCCGGCAGACAATGTCGGTCCGGACGCTGAAACTGCTCCCATTGAGGAACAAGGGTTCGGATGGAAAAGCAGCTTTGGAACCGGCAAAGGGGCTGACACCATCACCAGCGGACTCGAAGTCACATGGACCGAGACGCCCGCGCAGTGGAGCAATTACTATTTTGAAAATTTGTTCAAATACGAGTGGGAACTAAGCAAAAGCCCTGCAGGTGCGCACCAGTGGGTTGCAAAGGACGCAGTCGCAACGATCCCAGATCCGTTTGATCCATCGAAGAAGCGTTTGCCCACCATGCTCACCACCGACCTGTCGCTCCGGTTTGACCCGGCCTACGAAAAGATCTCCCGCCGTTTTCTGGAAAATCCGAGTGAATTCGCAGAGGCCTTTGCGCGTGCTTGGTTCAAGCTTACCCATCGCGACATGGGGCCCCGTGCCCGTTACCTCGGCCCGGAAGTTCCCAGCGAGGACCTCCTGTGGCAGGATCCCATTCCTGCCGTCGACCACGCGCTCATTGATGCGCAGGATGTTGCATCGCTCAAGAGCAAGGTTGTTGGCTCAGGCCTGCCTGTCGCACAGCTCGTTTCGACCGCATGGGCCTCAGCATCCAGTTTCAGAGGATCCGACAAGCGAGGCGGCGCAAATGGTGCCCGCATTCGCCTCGCCCCGCAGAAGGACTGGGAAGTCAATCACCCCGTCCAGCTTGCCCGCGTGCTTGAAGTGCTCGAGGCGATCCAGAGTGAGTTCAATGCTGCGCAAGGTGGCGGCAAGAGGATTTCGCTCGCGGATCTCATTGTTCTGGCAGGAAATTCCGGCATCGAGCAGGCCGCGAAAAACGCCGGGTATGAGGTGCAAGTCCCCTTCACTGCGGGTCGCATGGACGCATCGGCCGAACAAACGGATGTCGAATCCTTCGCGGTGCTGGAGCCGATCGCGGACGGCTTCCGCAATTACCTTAAGGGTACCTATACGGTGCCAGCCGAAGCGCTCCTCATCGACAAAGCGCAGCTATTAACGCTCACTGCTCCCGAAATGACCGCCCTCGTCGGCGGCCTGCGTGTGCTGAACATTAATACGGACGGAGGAACTCATGGCGTCTTTACCAAACGCGCGGGCTCGCTCACCAATGATTTTTTTGTCAATCTTCTCGATATGAAGACCGCCTGGGCACCTGCCTCGAAAGACGCTGAAGTATTTGAAGGTCGCGATCGCGCTTCTGGCGAGTTGAAGTGGACCGGCACCCGTGCCGATCTCGTCTTCGGGTCGAATTCTATCCTTCGCGCCTTAGCAGAAGTCTATGCGTGTGCTGACGGCGAGAAGAAGCTCGTTCACGACTTCGTCTCCGCCTGGACCAAGGTCATGAACCTAGACCGATTCGATCTCGCTTAAGGCTCCGCTTTTATTTCAATTTTCAACATTGGAGATAAGCTCCCCACAGCCGCCATTTGTGCCTGCTGGCTAATCAAACAGCAAAAATTTCGCTGTGAACCATGTTGTGCCTCGACAGTTTGGGCGGGTTGCTAGTAACCAAATGAGCGGCGAACGCGTTTTATGGATATCTTGAGCCTTTTGTTATCACCCGAAATTTTTCTCGTTTGGACTTCGTTGGCCAAGACGCTGATCCTCCTTGGTATCATTCTTGGATTCGTCTCCTACACGGTTTACGCCGAACGTAAAGTCAGCGCATTCATCCAAAATCGTGTCGGCCCAAATCGGGTCGGTATCCCGTTGACTAACGTGCGGCTGCTAGGCCTCGGACAGCCGATCGCTGATGCGTTGAAATTGCTGCTGAAGGAAAATTTTATCCCCGACAGTGTCAACAAATTCTATTACTACATTGCGCCGAAGCTCGCGATGATCCCGCCGATCCTCGTGCTAGCGGTGTTACCCTTTGGAAGCGAGTTGTTTGGCGTTCCGATGGTGATTGCGGACATCAATATCGGCGTGCTTTATGTCTTCGCTGTCTCGTCGCTGGGGGTCTATGGCATCGTGCTTGCCGGATGGGCGTCTAACTCGAAATATCCATTTCTCGGCGGGATTCGGTCCAGTTCGCAGATGATCTCGTACGAGTTGGCACTGGGGCTTTCAGTGGTTCCGGTTTTTTTGCTTATTGGAACCTTGAGTTTGCCGGAGATTGTCGACTGGCAGGTGAAAAACGGATGGCTCGTATTCCCGTTCTGGCCCCAGGGATTCAGTGTCGAAGCGGCGATGCACGATCCAAAAATCATCATCGATTCGATCGTTGCGGGATTTTCCGTTCAGCGAATCCTTCTATGGATTCCGATGCTGATCTCGTTTGTCATCTTCCTTGTTGCGATGTTTGCGGAGACAAACCGCGCTCCGTTTGATTTGCCAGAGGCTGAGCAGGAGTTGGTTGGTGGGTATCACACCGAGTATTCTGGAATGGGATTTGCACTCTTTTTCCTCGGGGAATACGCAGCCATGATCGCTGGCTCCGGGGTAATTGTTACGTTGTTTCTCGGCGGCTGGAGTCTCCCGCTGATTCCGGACGGTTCGGCGACGTCGTTTCTTGGACTACCGTTTATTCCCGCATGGTTGGCTGGAGCACTCTGGGGATTGGTGAACATTGGCGTATTTTTTGCCAAAGTTTCGGCCCTGTTGTTTTTCTTTATCTGGGTGCGGTGGACCGTTCCTCGGTTTCGCTATGACCAACTGATGAAGTTGGGATGGTATTTTTTCTTCGAACTCGCGCTTGTGAACATTTTTATCACCGCAATCGTTCTGGCATACGTTAAATTCTAGGTTATGGCACTCGTTCTCCAACGTCCTAAATTATCCCTGGCCGAGAGGCTTTACCTTCCCGTTTTACTGGGAGGTTTGTTTCTGACGATCAAGCATTTCGTCATGACGATGACCGGCAAGACGAAAGTCACGATGCAATACCCGGAGCAAAAGTGGGACGACCAGCTTCCGGAGTGGTATCGTGGGGCACCCACGCTCGTTAAAGACGAATGGGGTCGCGAACGCTGCGTCTCGTGCCAGCTCTGCGAATTCATCTGCCCACCGCGGGCAATCACAATTAAGCCTGAGGAAATTCCGGTCGAAGACCGCTGGTCGAAAGTCGAGAAGCGACCTAAAGAATTTGAGATCGATATGATCCGCTGCATCTATTGCGGACTGTGCGAAGAAGTCTGTCCAGAACAGGCGATTTTTCTCAGAAAAGACTATTCTATCACTGGACTCAGTCGGGCCGAAATGGTCCATGATAAAGAAAAACTCTACGAATTGGGTGGAGTGATGAATGGCGTTGTGAACAAGTGGAACGAAAAAAAGTAGTCGAGGTTGCTTCGGGGTGGTAGAACATCTGCCGAATCGCATCATCGCATTCATTACTTTAATTCCTTAACCACCGTGTCGCTGATTTTATTCTGGATCTTTGCCGCCATCATGCTTGCTGCCGGGCTGGGCGTTGTGTTTTCCCGGGGGCCCGTGAATTCGGCCATGTGTTTGGTGCTGGCGTTCGTCGCGCTGGCCGCGCTGTTCGTCACTTTGGACGCATTTTTCATTGGGATCATCCAAGTCCTCGTCTATGCGGGCGCGGTGATGGTGTTGTTCTTGTTCATCATCATGCTTCTTGACCTAAAGTCGGAACGTTCCCGTAAGTTGAATATTACCGCCTGCGTGGGTGGAGCAGTTGTGATTGGTGGATTTGTCGGCCTGCTCGTCAAGGTGATCGCTTCGAACCCCGCCTTCCACGCCACCAAGCCCGCGCTATCCGGGCCCGTGGATGATGTGCGTGCTGTGGGGATGACATTATTCACAGACTTTAATATGCCCTTCCAAATCATTGGGGTGCTCCTGCTGGTCGCCACGGTGGGTGTCGTCCTTCTCAGTAAGCGCCAACTCGACTGATCTCATGGCTCCCACCCTTGCTCATTATCTCGTAGTCAGTGGATTACTTTTTACCCTCGGTATGGCAGCCGTGCTTCTACGCCGCAATATCCTCATCATCTTTATGGGGCTGGAGCTGATGCTCAACGCGGCCAATCTGTCGCTCGTTTCGTTCTCGAGGTTCAATCTTTCGCCAGCAGGGCTGCCCGCTTACGACGCGCAAGTCCTCGTTTTCTTTATTATCACCGTCGCTGCCGCGGAGGTCGCCGTGGGGTTGGCTATCATCGTCGCACTCTACCGCTCGCTCCAGACGACGCATGTCGAAGACCTGGACACGCTGAAGTTTTAATCCATGACACCGCAATCCGCCGCATGGTTCATTTTGTTCACTCCGCTAATTATGGCG
Source organism: Chthoniobacterales bacterium (assembly GCA_041740065.1). Classification (GTDB taxonomy): domain Bacteria; phylum Verrucomicrobiota; class Verrucomicrobiia; order Chthoniobacterales; family JAATET01; genus JBDNGG01. The sequence continues at coordinate 2,747 of JBGSMR010000188.1, read as the reverse complement.
GTTGTGATTCTTTTTGTCGGAAAACTTGGCAAGCCGGTCAGCTCCGGACTTGCCATTGCAGGAGCTGCCTTCACTTGCGTGCTAAGTTGGTGGTTGTTTGCGGGCGCTGACTTTGTTGATCCCGTCCGCATAGAGTGGATCGATTTTGGAAAACTGGTCGGGGCGGAGTCGCCGGCCCAGCTTTATGTTCCGATCGGGCTGACCATCGACGCGCTGAGTAAGGTGATGTTGCTTGTGGTGACAACGATTGCGACCCTGGTTTTCATCTATTCCGTGGGTTACATGGCGACAGAGGAAGGATATACTCGCTTCTTCGCTGCGCTGTCGCTCTTCCTTTTTTCCATGCTCGGGATTGTCCTCGCGGACAATTTTGTGATGATGTTCATCTTTTGGGAATTGGTCGGCGTGAGTTCGTTCATTCTGATTGGTCATTACTTCGGTAAGGATTCGGCAGCTGAAGCGTGCAAGCAGGCATTTACCGTGAACCGCATCGGCGACTTCGGGTTCATGTTGGGAATTCTTGTCTTCTGGTTTGTCACGGGCAGCGTGATATTTTCCGAAATCGGAACCTCGCTGGGTGGATTTGACGAGGCTCCGATCTGGCTGAACATCGCTGTAATTCTTGTGTTCTGCGGCACCGTCGGCAAGTCCGCCCAACTCCCTCTCCACGTGTGGTTACCTAATTCTATGGAAGGTCCGACCCCTGTGTCCTCGTTGCTGCATGCCGCGACCATGGTTGCTGCAGGCGTCTACATGCTGGCGCGGATTTTCCCCATCGTCCTCGCAGCGCCAATTGCGTTGGAGGTTATTGGATGGATCGGCGTTTTGACCTGCTTCGTGGCAGGGTTGATGGCGATTCAGCAGAACGACATCAAGCGTATCCTCGCATACTCCACGATTTCGCAGTTGGGATACATGGTGCTCGGTGTGGCGGTTGGCCCGGTGTGGGGGATTCCGATGTTCCACCTTTTCACCCACGCGTTCTTCAAGTGCCTCCTGTTCCTCTGCGCAGGATCAGTGATCGTCGGAATGCACCATAAGCAGGACATCTGGGAAATGGGCGGGCTTGCTAAAAAGATGCCGATCACTTTCCTCGCGATGGTCATCGGGACCTTGGCTCTCATCGGTGCGCCGTTTTTTGCCGGCTCGTTCAGTAAGGATCTGATCATTGAATATGCACTGGGTAAAAGCGCGCTTTGGTACTGGATTTCCGCCGGGGCGGTGGTTCTTACCGCTGCATACATGACCCGTCTGATTGTTGTGGTGTTCTTCGGAGCCCCGCGCACGGACCACGCCCGGAAGGCGCACGAGTCTTCGCTGATAATGACCGTGCCGCTTATGTTGCTGTCGCTTGCGGCTTTCGGAGCAGGATATCCGCTCATTCAGAAACAGTTCATTCCTGTCACTCATCCGGAAAATCTGGTGTGGTGGGCCCATCCGGTGATTCTTATCTTTTTAGTCATCGGTGTCCTGTCTGCCATTCTCATCTATCGGCGAGCTGGCGCGAAGGACCCTGTCTATATTCCGGCATTTGCTAACCGTCTGTATATTGATAACGCCTACGCGTGGTTGGTCCGATGGGCGCAGGACGGCACCGCTTCTCTGCTTGGGTGGGTGGATCGCTGGGTTATTGAGGGTGTAGGGGTCCAATTCACGGCCAAGGTGACTTGGGCGGCTGGCTTCGCGCTACGATTTCTTCAGTTTGGCAATATCCAAGCGTATGTGTTCTTCTTCGGCGCCGGTGTGATCGCGCTCATTTACTTTCTGCTCGCTACGACATGAGTGACATCAGCCCGCTATTTCTTTTGACCCTGCTGCCTCTATTGGCTGCGGGATTTATCATGCTTGGTGCGAATGCCCGGCTCACCGCGCGTGTCTCGTCGGTCATCCTGTTCGTCCTCACTTGCGTGCTGCTATTTAAGTACGACCGCGCGGCTGGAGATTTTCAATTCGTAGGTGGATGGACAGTATCGGAAGCGATGGGATTGTCCTTGTTGTTTGGTGCGGATGGACTTTCGCTGGCAATGTTGTTTTTGGCGTCGATCGTCACGGTGGCTGCCGTCTGGGTAATTCCTCCCATCAAAGACCGAGAAAACCTTTTCTATGCCTGTATTTTACTGATTACGACCGGAGTGATTGGAGCATTTGCGTCGCTTGACGTGTTGTTCTTTTACGCCTTTCACGAAGTCGCTCTCATTCCGACTTTCCTCCTAATCGGTATCTGGGGCAGCGGAGACCGGCAGGCCGCGGCTTGGAAAGCGACTATCTATCTGGGCCTCGGCAGTTTCGTGCTTCTCCTCGGCATTATTGGTCTTTACAGCGCGATGCCGGCGGGAATTCGGTCATTTGATCTTCGGGTGATCCAAGAGGCGGCCGCTGCGGGCGTCCTGAAGCCAGACGACTGGGTGTATTTGCTCTTACTTGTCGGATTTGGAACACTGGTATCGTTGTTCCCGTTTCACTCATGGGCTCCACAAGCGTATGCGAGTGCACCGACGCCAGCAGCAATGCTCCACGCCGGGGTGCTCAAGAAGTTCGGCGCTTACGGTCTCCTGCGTCTTGCACTGCCTGTGTTTCCGGAGGCAATGGCGACTTATGCAAACTTGTTGCTGGTTTTGCTTGTCGGCAATTTGTTGGTGATCGGGCTTGTGACTATTTCGCAAAAACGCCTCGATTGGACGCTGGGTTATTCCAGCGTGATGCACATGGGGTATATTTTCCTCGGGTTTGCGGCGCTCAATGAATTG
>JBGSMR010000158.1:0-10558 GCA_041740065.1 Chthoniobacterales bacterium | reverse complement strand
TCTTCGCCGCGACGTTTCCAGCGTTTGGGCAACTGGCGCACCTCCGCGATGAACGCCATTTTTATAGCGATGTATTACGCTGGAATTTCGCCACAGCGTCTCCACCGATGGTATTATGGCTACAGGCACCACCTCCGCATCGCTTCATCTCGTGCGGAATAAATCGATCCGCCCGGCACTCAGATCCGGACTATGCGCTTAATTTACCGATTGCCCTTATTGGGTTTGACGCTCGTGCTGGCCGCCTGCACCAATCAAGTTGCCCGTGCCGACCTGCCCCGTGCCAAGGAGCCCGCGCCGCCAGTCTACGGAGAACTTCTCGACCGCTACGCCCTGCCCGAGGGGGTGCGCTACGCCGCCTGGCATGCTAACCCCAAAGACCTGGAAAAACTGCGCTCGGTGGTTGATTTTTACTCAAGCACCCTTCCGCCCGCGGACCGCGACGCCTCCCTGGCTTGGCACCTTAATGCGTATAACGCCTGGATCCTTCACAACATTTTGGCGAAATACCCGACTGAAGGGCCTCTCGACGGCGAGACGCTGTTCTTCCATGGCAATCGCATTACCATCTCTGGACAAAAAACGAGCTTCAACGACCTGGAACAAAAGGTGATTCGCCCCACTTTCGAGGAGCCACGCATTCACTTCGCCATCAACTGTGCCAGCGAAAGTTGTCCACCTCTCCAAACCGAACCCTTCACGGCTGCCAAGCTGGATGCAGATCTCGATAAACTCACCCGCGCATTCATCAACGACAACCCTCAGGGCGTGATTCTCGATGGAAACAATACCAGGCTCTCAAAAATTTTCGAATGGTATGCTGATGATTTTGGCGGCAAGGGCCGATTGGTCGAATATGTGAATCGCTACCGCAATAAACCTCTTCCTGCCAGAGCCAAGGTCGAATTCCTCGACTACAGTTGGAAACTCAACGCAGTGAGATGATTTTTCGCACAAAGGCACAGGGTCCACAGAAAATAGAGTTCATTGTTTCTTCCCTGTGCTCTCCGTGGCTCCGTGTGAGAAAATTTCCGATATCCTTCCTCGCTCACCCGGGGTAGGTTGGATGGAATAAATGTCCACCGAGACTCCTCTTGTTCCCCAGATGGATGTGGAATTTTTTCAAACCGTGGTGGATCGGTATTACACCGACCTTTACCGCTTCGGATTGAGCCTGGCACGCAACCCGGACGACGCCTGCGATCTGGTCCAGCAGACCTATGCGATTTTCGCCGAAAAAGGTGGGCAGATTCGCGACACATCGAAAGCAAAACAGTGGCTATTCACCACGCTCTACCGCGAATTCACTGCCTCGTATCACAAGAGCAAACGATCAGTTTCTCTCGATAGCACCGAACACGACGTGCCGGAAGATACTGCTGATGCTTCCGCAGTCCGCGAGACCGAGCAGCACGAATTACTGGAAATCCTGCATAGCCTCGACGAAGGGCATCGCATCATACTCACTCTCTTTTACCTCAATCAACAAAGTTATAAACAAATCGCCGAGACCCTTGGCATCCCTATCGGGACGGTCATGTCCCGCCTCTCGCGGGCCAAAGAAACTCTCCGCTCCCAGGTGGATGAAAGCCGGAACCCTGGAATAAAAGTCATCCCTTTCGACTCAAATGGAAAGAATGCCGGTCATGGATAACCAAGAAGCCAAATTGATCCTGACTACTTACCGCTCGGGCGGCGAGGACGCATCCGATCCGTTTTTTGCTGAGGCGCTGGATCAAGTGCGCCATGACCCCGAACTGGGCGAATGGTTTGCCGACCAGCGCCGTTTCGATCAATCGATGCAGTCCGCCCTGCAATCGACCCTTCCCCCCGTTGACCTTCGCAATGATTTGCTCATCAACCGGCGAGTCGTCCGCCTCAACCAGGACCCCGGTCTATGGGAACGCTTGCAGTCCCGCCGCGCCCCTTGGCTTGCTCTGGCCGCGTCTATCCTGCTCCTGTTGGGGATCGGTCTTTTGGTTTTTCCTCAATCTGCCCCGCTCACATCCAACCGCTTGGTTCAGGAAATTTTTAATCTTAAGCAAAACGATAAAATCACCCTCGGCAAGATGGGTGGGGGCACAGATGAACTGCGCGCTTGGCTGGCGAATCGCGGATCGCCTGCCGATTTTACTGTTCCCACAGGTCTGAAAACCCTTGGGAGCATGGGCTGTCAGACTTTCACAATCGATGGTCACAAAGTCTCACTCGTCTGCTTTATGCTCGACAAGGATCGCGTCGTCCACTTTTTCGTCATGGACAGCAATGGAATCGATCATCCTCCTGGACCTGCCCCCGCCTTCATTCAGCGCGGGGGGCTCACTGCCGCCACTTGGAGCGCGGGTGGACGCACCTACGTGCTCACCGGCAAGGACGTGGACGAAGAAACCTTGCGGCGACTGATCTGATCAATAGCGGTGCCTGAAATTTTTCGCCTCATCTTGGATGCAGCGTCGCTGGTCTATCTGCTGTGCGCATTCGCCTTGGCGGCCTATGCGTTGCACGCCTACGGGATTCTCGCCGTGCTGGCGCGACATATTTCCGGAGGTCGGAGCGCTTCGTGGCGATTGCACGACGATGGAAACACGGCTTTGCAGCGGGCCGGGCGCTGGCCGGATGTGGTCACCCAGTTGCCGATCTACAACGAGGCAAATGTCGCCGCCCGCGTGATCCGTGCCGCTGCGGCCATGGATTATCCTGGGTGCCACACCGTGCAGGTGCTTGACGACTCCGACGACAAAACGCGAGAGGTTGTTGATGCCGTCGCGGCGGAACTTCGTGTGGCAGGCACTGTGGTTGAAATCGTGCGGCGGGCTACCCGCACCGGTTACAAAGCTGGGGCACTCGCTTATGGCATGGAGCAGTGTGGAGCGCCATTCATGGCAGTATTCGATGCCGATTTCGTTCCCCCCCGTGATTTCCTACTCCGCACCGTGCCGGTTTTTTCCGCCGACGCGAGCGCAGGATTTGTGCAGGGCCGATGGACGTTTCTCAACGAGCGCGACTCGATGCTCACCCGGGCCCAAGGGATCGGCTTAGATAGCCATTTCGCCATCGAACAATCAGCCCGTTCCTCGCACCCGGCCATGTTCATGAATTTCAACGGCACCGCGGGAATTTGGCGGCGATCCGCCATCGAGGATGCGGGGGGGTGGAGCGCCGCCACGCTCACTGAGGACCTCGATCTTTCTTATCGTGTTCAACTGGCGGGCTGGCGCGGCCACTATGTCAATGACCTCCCCGTCCCCGGTGAGTTACCGCCCACTTTTGCCGCCTACAAGAGCCAGCAATTCCGCTGGGCCAAAGGCTCCATGCAGACTGCCGTCCGCCTACTGCCTTCCATCTACAGGTCGGATCTGCCGTGGATTGGTAAAATCGAGGCGTTTTTCCATCTGACGCACTATGCCGTGCATCCCTTGCTCCTCTTGGTAGTAATCCTCGCGCCGCTCCTGGCTTTCGCGGGTGGTGGAGTGGCCCTGCCGGGAATCGTTGGCTGGATTCTCCTCTTGGCCGCTTTCGCTCCGACCTTTTTTTACGCTGCCGGGCAGGCTCTCTTGCACCGCGATTGGCCTCTCCGTCTCCTTCGGCTTCCTGCTTTGACGCTCGCCGGGATGGGACTAGCCGCTGCCAACGCCCGCGCTATCATTGAGGCCCTGATCGGACATCGGTCTGCCTTCATCCGCACCCCAAAGCGTGGCGATCATGAGTCCCTCCAGTACCAGGTAAAATTCCCCGTGCCACCCGTCTTCGAATTCGCTCTTGGTCTCTACGCGCTGGTTGGCGTCTGGTTCGCCTGGCAGGCAGGCCATGCCGGCATTGCCCATTTTGGCCTGCTTGCCGCCGCCTCGTTTCTTTACATGGGCGGGTGGAGTTTGTGGGAGCAATGTCAGAGCCTGCTAAGCTCGGCGTTCGTGCGGGTTGCAACCCGATGAGCGTCTGGCTCACGCCCGGCCTTGTGCTAAGCGGGCGGAATAAAACATCCCTTGGATCCCTCACATAAAAAATGCGCAAATTTTGTCTGCCTTTCATCACCTTTTTTCTGATTTTTAACGGTATCCTGTTTGGCGCGTTACCCGTCGACACGCAGGTGCTCGCCACTGACTGGCTCGACCAAGGCAAAGCGGAGATCAATATTTACGACGCTACGCTCATGAAATACGGTCAGCCCCGCCAAGGAACTGTCACCCAAATCTGGGTCAAAGAGCCATGGGATGCCAAGCGTGGGACTAAATGGGGAGGCCAAGGTGCCGCAGACTTTGACGTCATAAAGCTCAATCACGTGGTTTCGTATCCGACCGGCATGTATCGCTATGAGCAAATGTGGTCCGGGTTTTGGAAACGGAATTCCGCCGAGTTGGTGAAATGGTCGCTCAGTCATCACGAAGCCTGCGGGAACACCTTCAAACAGGCCCGTCTTGCCGATGGCAAAGCGGAATCTGTTCACTTCAGCTATTTCGAAAACGAAGGGGATGGCCGAGAGGATTTAGTAATTCCTCCGGGCGCCGTATTTTATGATGAACTTCCCCTCAAACTTCGATTGTTGGTGAGAGTCGGCCTGAGCGAAGTATTCACGGTCCCTCAATTTCCGACCGTGATCCACCCGAAAGTGGGTCCGATGAAACCCAGTCCGGCCACCATTCGCCAAGTCCGCAGGGCCAATGGGGAAGTGGAGTTTGAGGTTAAACATGTAGGCGGCATGGATACGTTTGTGTTCGAAACCGATGCTCCGTTCAAATTGCTCCGATGGGAATTAGCGGATGGCGGAAAATTGAGTCTGCGGAAATCCCTCTTCATCGACTATTGGAACAAAAATCAACCTGGAGACGAAAAAATGCTCGAATGACGCACACGGTGGTGCATCGGTCACCGCGAATGCGTTTCTCGAATCCCGTCTGTTCTCGGTGGCTCCGTGCGAAGAAATAACTCCGTCCAACCGCAGAAAAAATTGCCATGAAAACAATCCTCACCATCTCAGTCCTGATCGGAATATTTGCTGTCAACTCCCATGCGGCATCCCTCCGCATTGGCGACACCGTCCCGAACACAACGCTGAAAACCGAAGCCGGTGAAACAGTCAATCTCACCGATCTGGTGAGGGAGAAACCCTCCGTCTTGATCTTCTACCGCGGCGGATGGTGCCCCTACTGCACCAAACATTTGATGGCACTCGCCGGGATCGAAAAAGAAATTCTGGCGGCAGGGTATCAGGTTTTGGCGATCAGCCCCGACCAACCCTCCAAGCTCGCTGAGACCCCGGGACGCAAGGACCTCCCCTACAGTTTGCTCTCGGACAGCTCTATGGAAACGGCCAAGGCCTTTGGCCTCAGTTTTCAAGTCCCACAGGAACTCGTTTCGAAATACAAAAATGAATATCAGATTGATATCGAGGCCGACTCCGGACAAACGCATCACCTGCTTCCCCACCCGGCTGTGTTCGTGCTGGATAAAAAGGGAGTCATTACGTTCGCCTACGTCAATGAAGATTACAAAGTTCGCCTCGAACCGGAAAAAATCCTCGAAGCGGTACACCCGCGGTGAACAATCGAATCGCTTGATCACACAGGGGCCACAGCGATCTCACTGGTAGGTCTGCGGTGAGAACAAGCTAGTGGGCTCTGTCAGCCATCCAGAAGAAGTATCCGCGCATGTCCCAGAGAATATGTAGCATGGTCGCGTGATCTATCGTTTCAAGGTTATGTCTCTGGCACCCAACGCCATCTTGCTTCTTCGAGATAGCGACCCCAGAGAACATTGAACGGGTGCACTCCGTCCGTGGAACCGTATGCGTTTACCAGAGGACGTCCTGAGTTGGCCCACGCGAAGATTGAACCCTCCAGATTCTTCACGTTAACGAACCCGGCTTCGTGCAGTTTTTCCGCAAGGACAGAGGATCGATAACCCACTGAACAATACACAACGATGGATGTGGCCTTGTCCGCGCCCAGCCTCTGCAGTTGACCCGCGGCATCCTTCTCCGCCCGGATGGCTCCACGCAAATGGCTGACCACAAATTCTCTTTCCTCGCGAACGTCGAGCAGGAGCGGAGGCGGATCGAGATGGGCGAGTTCTGCGGGGGTGAGGTGGGAAACGTTGGGAAATTTTTGCTTCAACGAGGTGCTGTAGGCAGCCAGCGCGTCGGGTGCTGATTCTGCCGGAAGGAAGCCTCCCCCCAAGAAGATGCCTGCGAGCGCACAAAGAAACATCTTCACCTTACCGGACTATAAATTCTTCTGCCTGTTTATCAAACAGACTTCTTTTCTCCAAGCATCGAAAGCCCGTGTTCGGCATTGTAGCGCCGGGGCTGTGGTCCATTTTCCAGCGAAAGCACCCCGCGCGGGCAGACGGTGGCACACATGCCGCAACCGACGCAGGAGGCGCGGATGATGTTTTGCCCGCGCTGGGCGTACGACCGGACATCAATGCCCATTTCGCAATACTTCGAGCAATTGCCACAAGAGATGCATTGGGCGCCATTGGTGGTGATACGGAAGCGGGAATTGAATCGTTGAAGCAATCCAAGGATTGCGGCCATGGGACATCCAAACCGGCACCAGACGCGCGTGCCCATGAGCGGGTAGAACCCTACGCCGACGACTCCGGCAAAGGCGGCACCGATTAGGAAGCCATACCATTGACGGAGTAAATACATGGGACCTTTGAGTGCCTCAGGCATCACGGATTCAAACCAAAGCAGGGTTGTCAGCACGACGATCCAAACGAGTACGCCGTGGATCATCCAGCGCTCAATTTTCCAAGCCTTCAGGGATTTGTCCGAGTTCTGTCGGAAGGAATCCCCTGCGGTATTCGCAAGGCCACCGCAGCCGCAGACCCATGAGCAATACCAGCGTTTTCCGAAATAGTAGGTCAGCACCGGTGTGGCGATCAGGGTGCCAACAACAAACCACCCCACAATGAAAAACCCGATATTCCCCGCTTTGAGAAATTGATCCAGGGTCCCAGGAAAAAGCTTATCGTAAGCCAATGGCCACAAGTAGCTGAGATACACTTCCGGCTGGTTGAGTTTGGCAAAGAGGGCGGGTAGCAGATACGCGAAGCCGAGTTGGGTAAACATGATCACGCCGGTCCGCAGGATCTGATATCTGCTGTGACGGTATTTGGCGATGGCCTTGGCGCCCATCACAAGAATCGCTGCCGTGTAGAAGGTGCCATAAACGAACCACTGATCAGCGGCTTTTCCGCGTAGGATTTGACTCAATGGGTCATGCAGGCGGATCAGTCCTTCAAGGAGACCTGGGAACCAATAAAGCACAACATAGAAGGAGGTGAGCACAATGGCTAAAGACCAGCCCCATGCACCGCGGGCAGTGAGGCTGTCGGTGGTCTTTCGGGTATTGCGAACGCCTGGTTTCCCTGAGAGATGTTTGTGGAGTCCAAAGGTCAGTCCGCCGCCGATAAGGGAGGTCCATGCCGCACCCAGCCAGAGGGCCCGCGTTGCTTCCGGCATTTGTGAGGAGACTCCAAAAAGTGCCGAAGCGAGAAGCAACAGACCAAGTGCGACAAACGCGAGAGCCGCCTTTTCTAACGCACCAAGCTGGCTGCCCGAGTGTGCGATGGAGTGGCTCTCGTAGGAAAGATTCGATGTCAGGTCGGTCATAAGATTTCAGGTTTTGCACACAGAGGCGTGCCTCTGTGTGCAAAAAGGTTTTCCATAAATTTCGAAAACAACCCCTTCTTGGTCCGGAGTTGTGTCGCCCGATGAGGGAATTGGGCATTAAACGCGGCGAGGATTTCTGGTTCGTATTGACGATAAAACTCCGGATCAAAATTGGCAGCGCCGAGGTCGGCCATCACTTCCTCAACCGGTGTTTTGGCTGAGATCCAATGCTCCCAAACCGCGTGACGATGCCTGAGACCAAAAACATTCACGCCGGTCACGGCTCCTCCTGCTTCATCAAACCGCACACGCAGAGAGATACGGCCGGCGCTTTGCTCCCAGAAGAAATCTTCTTGCGTGGATTCCGGTTGCGGGAGGACCACGCCATACGTCTGGTACTCTATATCGAAAAATTTCGCGGAGTTGAACCACACCCCCGGTTTGTAGGGTTGTTCTTCGCCGCAGAGGTTTGCCGCGATGTGTTCACCGTGGATTTTTCCGGTATACCAGACTTGCTCAACGGGTCGCCGTCCACGTGGCACCTCGCGATGCTGGGCACAGTCTCCTCCGGCCCACACGTGCGGGTCGGATGTGCGAAAAAAACGATCCACAAGAATCCCGCGATTACTGGCGATTCCAGCGTTTTTTGCCAAGGCAACGTTCGGGCTGACACCTGCGGTAAGAAATACCATCTCACAGGCGATCTCTTCTCCCGATTTTGTCACCACCGCGCGGGCTCTTCCTTTGGCATCCGACAGAATTTCATGGAGCTCCGACTCCATCCGCAAATCCACTCCATGACGAAGGACCTCGCGGCCCACGAGGTTGGCGTCTCCACTGGGAAGCACAGAATTCCAAAACAGTTTTTCCCGCACCAGAAACGTCACCGCGATGTTCCGGGTCAAAAGCATCTCAGCCACCTCCACGCCAATCAATCCTCCACCGACGATGACCGCCCGCCGGGTAGTGAGCGCATTCTTCTCCATGCTCTCCAGATCTTGAATGGAGTAGAGTCCTTGAACCCCCTCGAGATCCTGTCCCGGCCAGCCAAACCGGTTTGGCTTCGAACCTGTCGCGAGGATCAATTCATCATAATTCACCGAATGCCCCCCGCGAAAATTCACACATCTGGTCCCGGTATTGATCTGCTCGACCCATCCGCGTTTTAGGTCGATGCGGTTTTTAGTCCAGAATTCATCGGGGTAGGGCTTGGTGTCCTCGTATGTCAGATCTCCCATGAAGATATACATCAGCGCAGTGCGCGAGAAGTGGTGGTCGGTCTCGCCGGAGATGATGGTAATCCGGTCACTTGCCGCGCGCTTGCGGATGTGACGGGCGGCTGTGACCCCGGTAACTCCGTTGCCGATGATGACAATATTTCGCTGGGTCATGTGAAGATCAGAGTCAAGAATCATGGGGTTTATTCCCTCGACGGAAAAAGCTTGAGAAACTCAGGTGGGGTCACGAAGCAAGAAACAGCTCACTTTCATCTTCCCGTCAAGGAACCGTAAATTTCCGGGGAATAAAAACCCAACTACCTGCTCCAATTCAAAACCGCTATGAAGACCGAACACGCCGTTAAAGAACGCTATGCTGCCGCATCGAAAGTACAGGAACCCGCGCTCTGCTGTCCGGTGGACTACAATCCACAATACCTCGCAGCCCTTCCTGCCGAAGTCATCGAGCGCGACTATGGCTGCGGAGATCCATCCAAGCATGTCCGCCTCGGTGAGACCGTGCTTGACCTCGGATCCGGCACAGGAAAAATTTGCTTCATTGCCGCTCAGGTCGTGGGTCCCACAGGCAGAGTAATTGGGGTCGACATGACCGATGACATGCTGGAAGTGGCCCGCCGCAACGCACCGGTCGTCGCTGAGAACATCGGTTACACCAATGTGGAATTCCGCAAGGGCCGCATCCAGGACCTCGCGCTCGATCTTGAAGTGCTCGATGCGGAGCTGAAAAAACGCCCGATCACCGATGCGGTTAGTTTTCTGGCAGCTGATGAGCTGGCGGCGGAATTGCGCGTCAAACATCCTCTGGTCGCCTCCGAATCGATTGATGTCGTTGTTTCCAATTGTGTGCTCAACCTGGTCGAACCCGATGCCAAACCGCGTATGTTTCGCGAAATTTTTCGTGTGCTCAAGCTCGGTGGACGCGCGGTGATCTCCGACATCGTCGCCGACGAGCCCGTGCCCGAACCTCTTCAGAACGACCCGGAACTCTGGAGCGGTTGTATTTCTGGCGCGCTCACTGAGGAGGAATTCATTAATGCCTTTGAAGAAGCCGGGTTTTACGGCATTGAGGTGCTAAAATTCGACATCCAGCCGTGGCAGACCGTCGAAGGCATCGAGTTTCGGTCCATGACGATTCAAGCGTTCAAAGGCAAGCAGGGGCCTTGCGTCGAACGCAATCAAGCCGTGGTTTATCGCGGGCCGTTCAAGGAGGTGCTCGACGACGATGGCCATCGCATGGAGCGCGGCGTTCGAACCGCGGTTTGCGACAAAACCTACAACCTCTACCAAAAGACGCCCTACGCCGGGTTCTTTGATTTCGTTGCCCCGCTTCAGTCCGTGCCAATCGACAAAGCCCAGCCTTACGACTGCACACGCACCTCCCGGCGTCATCCCAAAGAATCCAAAGGTCAGGATTACCATGCTACCACCCAAGTCGCCAGCCAGTGCCTTGATGGCGGAAGCTGTTGCTGAGGATAGTGTTTCACACAGCTCCACGGATGTCATAGAGGTAAATGACATGGAAATAGAAGACGCTGTGACCGCTGTGCCTCCGTGTGAGACCTTTGCCTCTTTCGCAACCAGCACACTCGTCATCATTCCTGCCCACAACGAGTCGGAATGTGTCGGTGATGTGGTTCGCCGTTTGAAGGATCGTGAGTTTTCGCAAGTGCGTGTCGTGGACAATGGCAGCACTGATACCACAGCA
>JBGSMR010000101.1:0-1871 GCA_041740065.1 Chthoniobacterales bacterium | reverse complement strand
CAATTCCGCTACGCTCCATTGGCCGCTTCTGCGGCGGTTGGAGCCTCGCGAACTTACAGACAAAGATTTACACTACCCTCGGGTGCAAATGCCGCACAATCTTCTGCGGTGAAAATGACATCTGACAGGCGTCCGATCATTTCTTCCGCGCGAAATCCTAATAGCCGTTCGGCGCTGATGTTCCAGGTGGTTATGTTTCGCTGTAAATCCGTCGTAAAAACCCCAAACGTTCGGGCATTCTCGACAATGAGGCGGTATTTGTTTCCCGCGGATCGCTCTTCGTCATCAAACTTCATGCACGTAGTTCGGGTCGAGCAAGGGCATTAGTGTCGGGGAAAGTCATTAGACTCCGGTCGGGAATTCTCCGTAGGGTGTTCAGGGGCATGTAGCGGCACTAGAGCATCGGATCTATTCGTAAAAAAACGACGTGGCACGCCCGGCTGGATTTGAACCAGCGACCAATGGATTAGAAATCCACTGCTCTATCCCCTGAGCTACGGGCGCTAAATCATGAAAATACGAGCGATTTCGAACTTGCTTCACACACAAGTTCGGCAACTAAAAACTCGCGCATCGGAATCATCACCGCTACCTCGACAAACTGTCCCGCCTATCATGGGATGTCAAATGTGTTTCAAACGACTGGATGGCATTCCCTACAGGATCAGGATTTGGGTTGCAATGGTCGTTGCATGAACTCATCTGATAAGAATCCGTAATTTGTAACAATTGAAAGATAGCTCATCCATGGCCAGTTCGCATCTGCTGAAAGCGCCCGCTCGCCCTTCCTTGGGAACTGCACTTTGGGTGTGGCTGAAGATTGGTCTTCTGAGCTTCGGTGGGCCGACCGGACAGATCGCTTTGATGCATCGCGAGTTGGTGGAGAAACGTCGCTGGTTAAGTGACGGCCGGTTCCTCCACGCCTTGAATTATTGCATGATTTTACCTGGTCCGGAAGCGCATCAACTAGCGATTTATAGCGGCTGGCTTCTGCATCGCACCTGGGGTGGGGTTGTTGCCGGTGTGTTGTTTGTCGTGCCGGGTGCACTGCTCATGTGGGGCATCAGCGTCGTGTATGTGATGTTCGGAACAATCCCTGTTATTGAAGCAGCATTTTATGGATTGAAACCCGCGGTGATGGCGATCGTTGCCGCAGCAGTGATGCGCATCGGCCAGAAGGTGTTGCGGAGGCGGGTGATGTGGGTGCTCGCAGCGCTCTCGTTTGTTTGTATCTTTTTTCTCAATGTGCCATTTCCTGTGATTGTCATTGGGGCGGGAATGATCGGATATTTGGGGGGAATATGGTGTCAGGACCTCTTTGAGATCCCTCTTCGTTCGGAGCATGGGGAGGTAAAGCAGATTCAAGTAAGTGTTATTGGTGACGAGATTTCGGATCGAATCCCCAAGCCCACGGTGAAGCGGACGGTGGTGACAATTTTCGTCTGGGGCGGGCTGTGGGTTTTGCCCGTGGTCGTGAGTATCGGGGTTCTGGGTTGGCAGAATATCCTGTCGCAGCAGGGGATCTTTTTTAGCAAGGCTGCTCTGATGACCTTTGGAGGCGCGTATGCAGTTTTGCCATACGTCGCGCAGCAGGCCGTGGAGACGCATGGCTGGCTTAGCACGACTCAGATGATGGATGGTCTTGGCCTCGCGGAGACGACGCCTGGTCCCTTGATCTTAGTGCTTCAATTCGTGGGTTTCATGGGAGGATGGGCAGACGGCGTAGGAACTTCGCCTTTGGTCACCGCCACGCTTGCTGCTGCCATGGCCTGCTGGGTGACATTTTTACCAGGTTTCTTGTTTATCTTTGCAGGCGCTCCATTTATCGAACGGACCCGGGGCAATTTGCGTTTAAACAACGCGCTGTCAGC
>JBGSMR010000050.1:0-6337 GCA_041740065.1 Chthoniobacterales bacterium | reverse complement strand
GGGTAAAGGGACTCAGCTCACTGTGGAGTTGGCAACCACTGCTGAATGATGCGTGGTCTGTGGCGGAAACGGGTCAGTGAATTTTTTAATGTGAAACGTTAATTCTCCTGATCTATTCTGATTCATTATGGCCTCTCCGTTAAAGATAGTTGTCGTCGAGAATCATGATGATATTCGCTTTTATTTGAGCAAATACCTTGAGCAGCAAGGGCATGAAGTAGAAAGTGCGGCGGACATGCAATCCGCCTTGGGCCTTCTTGCGCAGGGCACTCCTGACGTCCTGATCAGCGATATCGGACTTCCAGATGGTGATGGGTGGGAACTTCTTTCGGCGTTGGATCCCAAACCGTTTGCAATCGCCATCAGTGGGTTTGGGAGTTCGGATGACTTTCAGCGGAGTGAAAAGGTCGGCTATAGACACCACCTAACCAAGCCGTTCCTCCCCGAAGACCTTGATGTTTTGCTCGCTGAAGCCATTCGGGAGCGCGCTTCACTTGGAGAAAGATCTTAGAGATTGTCTGAAAAAAGCCAATCAACGCCTCGCGGTAGAAGGCGGCCTGCGGCGTTGCAGCTCAGTCACGTATCGCAATGGACATGCGCCCTCGCCGCGCCCTGCACGCCACCCTTTCTACTTGCGATCCGGCAATTGTCACTTTTCAGACCCTCTCTTAATGATTTTGGAATCGTGTTTTAGGGATCAATCATGGCGAAATTTCAGAGTGCGTCCATTATAAGAGTATCAGGTATACCCCTGATGGGTTGATGGTTGGAAAAGCCATGTCTATCACCTAGGGTCAGCGTTATGAAGTTAGGAGATTCAGTAAAGGGAGGGAGTTCGCCCGTTCTATCAAAAAAAAGAAATGTTTTGATCGTGGACGATCATCCGGTGTTTCGCCACGGCATAGCGTCTCTGATTAATGCAGAACCGGATCTTCATGTGTGCGGCGAAGCATCAACATCGCCCCTTGCGCTTGACGCAATGCGACGACTGAAGCCGGATGTGGCCTTGCTCGATATTTCGCTTCCTGGAACGAATGGAGTAGAATTGATCAAGTTGATGAAAGCGGAGCAACCGAAACTTCCGCTGCTCGTGCTATCAATGCACGACGAGTCGCTCTATGCATTGCGGGCACTCCGGGCGGGCGCTTTGGGTTACGTCATGAAGGCAGAGGCTCTCAACCATGTGCTTAACGCTCTGCGCAAAGTTTTGAAGGGAGAAGTTTATGTTAGTGAGAAATTTTCCGAGCGACTTATCTTTAAGGCTATCCAGTCGATTGATGGCGGTCTCGGGTCTCCGGTAGATAAACTCTCGGATCGAGAACTTGAGGTGCTGGAACTCCTTGGGCGAGGATTTGGAACTCGGGAAATCGCAAATGAATTGCACCTGAGCGTTAAGACGATCGAAACTCACCGCGCGCACATCAAGGAAAAGCTCGGATTTAAAGATGCGGGCGAGATGGTGCGCTTCTCCATCGACTGGGTCGCTCAGGAAAAAGAAGCTTAAACGCAAGCGCCCGCCTGCGAGTTAATTTGTGATTACTCGCGAGCGCGGGTAGATTGCCACGAGATCAATTGCCAGCGGCGATCAATGCGCTCGTATATCGCGGTGTAGAAAAGTGTTGCCGATTGTTTCTTTCCAGAGGTGTCTACGGTCATGTCAATGAGGCCGGTGAGCACTGCCCAGCGGCCGTGATCCCGGACCTTGGTTTGCGACGGGACGATAGAGAAATATTTGATATCTCCGGCTTCAATTGCGTCGAGAAACTGCACTTTGTTCTCTCGGATGCCGTTGGAGTGGATGTAAACCAACTCCTCGGCAAGCATAGGCGCGAGTGCCCCCCGGTCGGCGGCGATCATCGCATTGTAGCGTTCGACTTCCACGGTCAGCAGCGGGTGGGGTTGCATCCGCGAGCTTGCAGTCGACAATCCTGCAGGGATCAGGATGCAGGCAATCAGAAAGGCACGGAAGCGATAGGGCGCTGTCATGTTAGGCGTGGTTGGTCGACTCGATTCGCGGAGACTGCAATTTCATCATGCGCTGCGTCCGCAGCAGGTTTTGAATTTCTTTCCGCTGCCGCACGGGCAGGGATCATTGCGTCCGGCCCGCACCACGTCGCGTCGCACAGGGAATTCCAGGCGTGGCTCGGATGGTTCGCTGCTTCTAGGGTCCGGGGGATTTTGTTGCGGGCGCGCGGGTTGGCGTGTGGAGGTCTCACCGGGCTGATCATCGCTGAGAAAGCTCTGAGGCAGGTTGGTAAGAAATTGCTCGAATGCTTGAAGGTTGGTCGTGCTTCGGAAGAGGTTGTTGAGGACTTCATTTTTGATGTTGTTCATCAGCTCGACGAACATCGCGTAACCGTCATTCTTATACTCAACCAACGGATCTTTTTGACCGAAAGCGCGCAGGGATACTGCTTCGCGCAGACCATCCATCGCATAGAGGTGCTCCTGCCAGAGCCGGTCAATGGCATTGAGGATGATGTATCGTTCCAGGCCTTTGAGTGCACCTTGAGTTTCGATTGCTGCCTTTTTGTCGTAGGCGTCCTTGATCGTGGATACCAGGTAGCTGGTAATTTCGGTGGCAGATTTTCCTGCGAAGCCCGCGCGTTCCATGCTCAGCGCGAGAGGGAAGGTGGTGTTTACCCAAGTGAGGAGTCCAATATAGTCCGGCTCGGTCTCGGTATCATCGGTATCTACAAATTCCGCCACGCGTCCGGGAACTACTTCATCGATCACCTCAAAAATCATCGAGCGGGGATCTTCGGTATCCATGACCTCGTTGCGGTATCCGTAAACGACCTCGCGCTGCTGGTTCATGACGTCGTCGAACTCGAGTGTCCGGCGACGGATCATGTAGTTCCGCTGCTCGACACGCTTCTGTGCCGTCTCAACGCTCTTGTTAAGCCAGGGATGCTCCAGTTCCTCGCCTTCTTTCATGCCGAAGGTTTCCATGATTTTGGTCATTCGGTCGCTGGCACCGAAATTCCGCATCAGTTCGTCTTCGAAGCTTACATAAAATCGCGATTGGCCGGAGTCTCCCTGACGGGCACAGCGGCCACGAAGCTGGCGGTCGATTCGTCGTGATTCGTGGCGTTCGGTGCCAACGACGTATAGGCCACCGAGGTCACCGACGCCATCTCCCAGCTTAATGTCCGTTCCACGGCCAGCCATGTTGGTCGAAATCGTAACCGCACCTTTTAATCCGGCACGCGCAACGATGTCCGCTTCTTGCATGTGGTATTTTGCATTCAAGACGGTGTGCGGGATCTTCTCACGTTTTAACATTCGGCTAACGAGCTCAGATGCCTCGACGCTGGCGGTGCCTACTAGAACAGGTTGTTGGCGGCTGTACGCGCCACGGATTTCTTCGACGACGGCATTATATTTTTCGCGACGGGTCTTATAAATTCGGTCGTTGAGATCGATACGTTTGACGGGCCGATTTGTGGGAATCACCGAGACGTCGAGTTTGTATATGTCGTGGAACTCCGCGATCTCGGTCTCAGCGGTTCCTGTCATGCCTGCAAGTTTTTCGTAGAGGCGGAAGTAGTTCTGAATAGTGATCGTGGCGAGTGTCTGGGTTTCGCGGTCGATCTGAACTCCCTCTTTGGCCTCAACGGCTTGGTGGAGGCCATCACTCCAGCGTCGCCCCGACATTTTGCGCCCGGTGAACGTATCGACGATGATGACTTTGTTTTCTTCGACGACGTATTCGACGTCCTTTTCGTAAAGGCAGTAGGCTTTAACCAGCTGCGTGATATTGTGGATTCTCTCGGCTTGAGCATCGCAAAACTGCTGACGCTTTTGCTTTTCGAGAGTCTTCTGTTCGGTGGTCAGAGCAGCATTTGTTTCGATGTCTGCAAACTCCGTGAGCAAATCTGGCAGAACGAAGGCATTAGGGTCGTCTGGATTGAGGAAGTTCCGCCCCTGCTCCGTGAGATCCGCGTCGTGCTGCCGCTCATCAATTGAGAAAAACATCTCTTCTTTGAGTGCGATGAGTTGCTCTTTGGATGTGTTATCTTGGTAGTAGGAGAGTTCCGTTTTGTCTACGAGGCGGCGGATATCGGGGTCCTCCAGCAGACGGGCGAGCGCTTTGTTGCGAGGTTGGCCAAGTTTTACCTTGAGCAAATTCTGGCCGGCTTGCTGTCGATCACCGCCCGTGTCGAGCATTTCCTTCGCTTCGTTGACCAATCGACTGGCCAGCATGCTTTGTCGTTTGACGAGTTGATCCACCAACGGCTTGAACCGGTCGTATTGGTGGGTGGAGATCGTGGCAGGGCCGCTAATGATGAGTGGAGTCCGGGCTTCGTCGATCAAGATGGAATCGACTTCATCGACGATGGCGAAATAATGCCCGCGTTGAACCTGCTGCTCACGGCTGGTAGCCATGCCATTGTCCCGCAAATAATCGAAGCCGAAATGTGAGTTCGTGCCGTAGGTGATGTCCGAAAGATATTGATTGCGGCGCTCCTCGGGCATCTGATCTTCTTGGATGCAGCCCACCGTGAGCCCCACGAATCGGTAAAGTTGCCCCATCCAGTCGGAGTCGCGTTTCGCAAGATAGTCGTTCACTGTAACCACATGCACCCCTCGGCCTGCGAGTGCGTTGAGGTAGACGGGGAGTGTCGCGACGAGCGTTTTGCCTTCACCAGTCGCCATCTCTGCGATGCGTCCTTTGTGCAGAACCATGCCGCCAATCAGCTGCACGTCGAAAGGAATCATATTCCATGTCAGCGGCTGGTCGCAAACTTGGAACTCCCGTCCACACAACCTGCGAGCGCCGTTTTTTACCACGGCGAATGCCTCAGGAAGGATTTCCTCAAGCCGCTTTTGCTGAAGCACCGGGTCGGAAATTTGAGCCAGTTCCGCTTTCCAAGCGGCAGTTTTTTCCCGCAGTTGCTCCTCGGGCCCGTTCTGAAGTTCTGCTTCGAACGCATTGATCTGCCGCACGGTAGGCTGCATGCGACGCAGTTCGCGTTGGTTTTTCGATCCGACGATTGCTTTAAGTATCCAATTAATCATGTGCGATGGCCGCCTGTTTCAGGCGGAAAACTTCCAGTCAAAGCGGGATTTGTCTGATTGTAAACCGGAAAGCGGAATCGATGCTGCGGGGGCGCTGCTGGATTGCGCGTAATTATTCGGTGAGAATCAACGCGCAGCATTTGTGCTTAGTGGATGCACCCGGTCCAAGAGGACGTCCGCAAGCGAGACTTCGATCTCGCGAACCTCTCCCAGGAAATCGAGAAGGATCGCAATGCGCTGCCTTGCAGTGAGGACTCGGGTCACGACGGCGCGGATGCCGGAAAACACACCGCTGACCAAGCTGACCTCATCGCCAAGCACTACTTCGGCTGGCACCGTTACCATTTCCTCCTCGGTAACGAAAATGCGAAGATCGGAGATCACGTTATCCGCCAGCACGGACGGAACTCCGCCGAACCCGACCACATTCGCCACTCCACGGGTCGCCCGGACGTGTCGGATAGCGTCGCAAAATTGGAATCGTGCGAAGACATACCCGGGGAATAATGCTTCAGAAACCCACATCTTGCCCTTCCCGCGAGATCGCTGGAAACGCAGCGAAGGGGCGAAAACCTCAAGATGCACGTCTGTGCGCAGCGACCGTGCGGTCAACTGTTCCTGTTTAGGGCGCACCTTAACACAATACCACAGCAGATCATTGTTCTGAAACTCTGGAGTTCTGGTTTGAGCATTCATCTCGCCCGTTCATATATCAGATCTCATGGCGGTTCACGAAAAAGAAACGACGCTTTTGTTTCCTGAGCGACCGTGATTGTGTATCTGAACTGTTTGCTGGACGTATTTATGAAAAAACTAGTTAACACCCCGGTGGGTCGCCTCCGGATCATCGCCATCGTAGAGGGGGTTTCTTTTCTCGTACTCCTCGGAATCGCCATGCCGTTGAAATATGGTTGGGGCTGGGATCACGCCGTTCGATGGACCGGATGGGCACATGGGCTTTTGTTTATGTTGTTCTGTCTTGCGCTGGTGATCGCCATGCAAGCGGCGAGATGGCCACTGTGGAAGGCCGGCATTGTTTTCATCGCGGCATTGATTCCCTTTGGCCCTTTCTTGATTGATCGGCGGCTGCGTGACGAAGACGCACGGAAGTAGCCGATTGCCTGCCGCATGAATTCCAACGCCGCTGTTTTCAGAAAACTTTCCGCCCTGCATGAGTCAGGGATTTCTTGTGCATGCGTCACCCTGACGGGTGCGACAGGCAGCGTGCCTCAGGAAGTTGGGGCGAAGATGGTAGTTACGGGATGTGGTAATCCGGTTGGTAATGTGGGCGGGGGACGTGTTGAGGCCGCTGCTA
>JBGSMR010000040.1:0-2545 GCA_041740065.1 Chthoniobacterales bacterium | reverse complement strand
GTCAAATTTTTCTTGGTCATGCCGGCGTGACTGCACTGCCCGCGTATGTTGGCGATGCGATGCGCGATCACATCGCGATGAGCTGTGAAAACCATCAGGAATTCGGTGATGTCTTGCGCGACATTCAAAAGGCACGCCAAGTCTGCGCGGACTTCATCGGGGCAAACTCCGACGAGGTCGCCCTGCTGGGTCCCACCTCGCTGGGACTCAGCCTGTTTGCAAACGGGATTGACTGGCAACCTGGCGACGAAATTATCTGCTACCAGGATGACTATCCCGCAAACGTCTATCCCTGGCTCAACCTTGAATCCCGCGGGGTAAAACTTCGCTTCCTACATCCGACAGAGCCCGGGCGGATCACCCCGGCCTCAGTAGAAGAGGCGATCACTCCCCGCACACGGCTAATCGCGTTGGCATCCTGCCATTTCCTCACCGGCTGGCGGATCGATGTCGCTGCCATCGGCCAACTCGCGCAATCCCACGGAATATTATTCTCATTGGATGCCATTCAAACCCTCGGGGCATTTCCGATGGATGTGACCAATGTCGACTTTCTCAGTGCCGACGCCCACAAGTGGCTCTTGGGACCGCTATCCATCGGCATTGTATATGTCGCAAGACGAAACTTTGAGATTTGCCGTCCGACGCTGCTGGGCGCATGGAACATCAAATCCCCCAATTTCATCTCTCAGGACCAAATCGAATTTGTGGACTCTGCGCAGCGTTACGAGCCGGGCGTGCTGAATATCACCGGGATTTACGGAATGATTGCGGCCATTCGCAAATTCCAAGAAGTGGGTCCTGACTTCGTAGCCGCGCGCATTTTAGAACTCCGCGATTATCTGCAACAATCGCTTGGAGCAATCGGGTTCGAGTTTCTGTCACCGAGCAATGATGAGCCGATGCGTTCCGGTATCGTCACGACTCGGCATCCGGAAGCCGATGTGGCCAAGCTTTTTGCAGCCTTGGAGGCAAACCACATCAGTGCATCCCTGCGCAACACGCGCAACGGCAGCGCATGGCTCCGATTCAGCCCCCATTTCTATAACACCCACGCAGAGCTCGACCGCGTGATCGCAGTATTGAAGGCTGCCGTAGGTTAGTCTGCATGGGCGTCCATCGATTTGCCCAGCGGCAATTCCCGGAACTACGCCGCAGCCACCTGCATGACGAGCGCCTCGACGAAGTCAGCAGTAGGGACCGGAACCCTTTTTTGATACGCATTGATATCCAAGCGCGCCTTTGCGCTGTCAAAACCCATCTCGGGCTGCTGTAATTAAGGTTTCATGCTGGATTCCATCTCCTTGAATTCTCTATTTCTCGGCGATGACCGCAGACGTTCCCGGCCAAGCGTCTGCGTAACTCACAGCCCCAAGATCGGAGCTAGGGCAGCCCTCAGTCACAATTTGTATGGTATCCTCCAAAGTTAGCTACTCCTCGCTGCCGGAATCACAAAGCGGCCTCAACCGCGTCCGCCTCACGAATGCGGAATTTGCCCGTCTGCTCGATGAAATCGTCACCCCGGACGTCTTACCGCCTCGAAGACCCTGCGCGCCATCAGCAGCTTCACCCGCGATGACGGCACGCCGCTGAACTACACCCTCGTCAACATCAAGGACTGGTGCAAAAACACCTTCGAGGTCATCCGCCAGCTCCGCATCAACACGGACAATAGCCACCACCGCTACGATGTGATTCTTCTCATCAACGGCGTGCCTTGCGTCCAGATCGAGCTCAAAACCCTCGGCATCAGCCCGCGCCGGGCGATGGAGCAGATCGTCGAATACAAGCACGATCCCGGCAACGGCTACACCAAGACGCTGCTCTGCTTCATGCAGCTCTTCATCGTCAGCAACCGCGACCGCACCTACTACTTCGCCAACAACAACGCCCGCCACTTCTCCTTCAACGCCGACACCGCCATGCGCCGCAGCGCAATCCATTCACGCGAAGCCTCACCGCGGAGCCTGAGAGTAGCGAAGGATAACCGCTTCCTGCCCGTCTATGAGTATGCCGATGAGCAAAACCGGAAGATCACCCATCTCGAAGAATTCGCCGGCGCTTTCCTGAAAAAGTGCGACCTCGGCCGCACCATCAGCCGCTACATGGTGCTCATCGCCAGCGAACAGAAGCTCATGATCATGCGACCCCTATCAGGTCTATGCCGTGAAGCACATGGTCACGTGCATCGATGATGACAACGGCAACGGCTACATCTGGCACACCACCGGCAGCGGCAAGACGCTCACCTCCTTCAAGGCCTCCACCTTGCTGAAGGACCATGATGAAATCCACAAATGCCTCTTCGTCGTGGACCGCAAGGACCTCGACCGCCAGACGCGCGAGGAATTCAACCGATTCCAGGAAGGATGCGTGGAGGAAAACACCAACACCGGCGCGCTGGTCCGGCGGATTCTATCCGATGACTACGCGGACAAGGTGATCGTCACCACCATCCAGAAACTCGGCCTCGCCCTGGACGAGAACAGCAAACGGAACCGCCAGCGGGCAAACCAGGGGCGCGAGACCTTCACCCAGCGCCTGG
>JBGSMR010000014.1:0-2929 GCA_041740065.1 Chthoniobacterales bacterium | reverse complement strand
TCACTGTCCTGATCCCCGATATTTAGGATGATATCATAACCATGCTCGGTGAGCGCCTTCCGAACGCCGCTTTTGAAGGGAATAATCGAGGGATCTGTATATCCAACGGGCTTCATAAAAAGTTTTGCCCAGCCCCAATAGCCTGCTTCTTCGAGGTCGCGAAGGGTGTCCGCGCGAAGGCCCTCACTCCGGCCGGTGACGAGGAAAATCGGGATCGAATATGCCTGTGCCCGCGCGTAAATGTCGCGTGTTGCTTGGAGAGGGATTGCCCGCTCGGCCCGCGTCCACTCGGCGAACGAGGCGGGGGTGATCGCGAATTGCTGGTCCCTCAGGTAAGTCCAATTCGATAGGAGGGTTTCATCAATATCAAAGACAATGGCAAAATTTTGCGGTGTATCACCGCGCAGGTAACGTTCCAACGCGGTCCTGCCCGGCTCCGCAGCGCGGGCAAAGGCTGTGTTGTATCCTCCCGAAGCGTGCCACTCGACACACCGCGCCTTGAGAAGCGAAACGTTCGGAGTAGGTTCGGGTGGCGATGAAACGCAACCCACGAGGAGTAGTGCTATTGAAGAAAGAATTAGCCGACGAGGAATCATTGGTAGGCGGGTATCGCACATCCGTCGCAATCATGCAAATCCAGAGGATCTGGAATAGCCACAGGAGCGCTCAGAATGTGCTCGTCTTGTCTCAGCAATTGATCGATTTTTAAATACATCTTGATGGATTTAGTTTTGGAATTTCGGGTCACGAAGAGTTTGTCGTTTTTAGTAGGGATTGCGTTATTGCTCGTTTTTACCGGCTGCGCCTCCGTGAGTACTCATTCTCACGAGCGCTTCGGCGACCCCGTGCGCAAGAGAGCGCCGGAGATTATTTACGTTCAGGGGTTTGATGCTCCCGCGGATGTCTTTCGCGTAGATCGACCTGAGGCCGAGGCAATGCGTCTTCGAGAGGAGGAATCAGAGCGATTGGCACGCAACATCGTTTGGCGTGTTCGGGATCATATCCTTCCCTCATCAATATTGCCGGATGACGCGAAACCGTCCCGTGGTCCCTATTGGCTCGTGACGGGGAAATTCATCCGCGTCAATCAAGGTAGCCGCGCCCTCCGTATGGTGGTCGGATTTGGTTTCGGCGGGACTAAGGTCGAAACGGAGGTAGAAGTCTTCGATCTTTCCGGAGTGGATCCTGAATTGGTAATGCGTTTCCGCACGACCGGTGGGTCCAATGCCAACCCCGGTGCCATCGCCAACCTGTCGTGGTGGTCTGCGGGCCTCAGTGGGGCTTCTCTTGCTTTTACAGGAATTCGATTCGACATTGCTCGAACGTCACGCGAGATTACAGCTGCGCTATCGCAAGAACTCACCTTACAAGGTGTTCATCCCTCAGAAAAACGGGCATTGCGTCCCAAACAACTCGGAAAATGGCCCTGACTGAACGAACTGCCACCATGATTAACGAGCCATTGTCGGCTCTTGACGTCCTCATTGTGGAGGACGACGCGGTCACGCGTTCACTGCTAGACCGGATCATCCGGAAGCGCGGACATCATACGGTGCTCTGCGAATCTGCGGAAATCGCACTCGCACGACTGATTGAGCGGTTTTATCCGGTGATTCTTCTTGATGTGCAGTTGCCGGGGATGAGTGGTTTGGAACTCAGCCGCCATTTGCGATCCCAGCCTGACGGTGATCAATACTACATCCTGGTGGGTACAGGGAATGACACACCAGGCGATCTCCGGGACATCCTTGATGCTGGTGCCAGTGACTACGTGGCGAAACCTTACCAGCCCGATTTTATGAATGTCCGTCTCACCGTGGCGGAAACGCAGGTAAAGGAGATCGCGGCAAGGAAACGCTTGGAGCGTGAGCTTCTATTTTTAGCGACGCGCGACCCGCTCACAAAACTGCTGAATCGTAGCCAGTTGGAGCCTGCTCTTAGCCATGCGATTGTTACTGTGCAGGAAGGCCGCCCCGCAGCCGTCCTTTACATCGATCTTGATAATTTCAAGATCGTCAATGATACCCTCGGCCACGAAGCGGGGGATCGGTTGTTGACTATGCTTTCGACGCTTCTGAAAAGCGCGACCCGTCCCGGCGATGAGTTAGTTAGATTCGGTGGAGATGAATTTGTAGTTATCCTGCTGGATGCGGGACTGGAAAAGGCGCTTGCGGTGGCAGAACGACTGCGTGAGAAAGTGGAAGAATTCCGTTTTCTAGACAATGGAATGACCTTCCGGATCGGTGCTTCGATAGGCATCGCGCCGGTCAATGCGCTACTGACCCCCAGCGAGCTTCTTGTTGCAGCGGACACCGCGTGTTATGCTGCAAAAGCGGGCGGGCGTAATCGGGTGGAGCTTTACAGCGAAAAAAATAGCTCACTCGCACAGCTTATCGCCGACACTGATTGGGCCACAAAGATCGGTGAGGCGATGAAGGATGGCAGCCTAGAGCTTTGGTTTCAGCCTGTTGTTGCCATCCGGTCCCGCGAGATGTTGTATCAAGAAACACTGCTCAGATACATCGACCCCGGGCACACCATGATCATCAGTCCCGGTGCATTTTTAAATTCGGCCCAGCGATCGGGTCAGGGCATCAAGCTGGATCGATTCGTGATCGAGCGTGCTGTCGCGATGCTTGAAATGGACCCCACGATTTCTGTCGGAGTAAATCTCGCTGCACCCTCTTTCAAGGACACAGAGATCATCGCTTACATCGGTAATGCGCTCCAGGCACACAATGTCTGCGCAAGCCGGTTTTTCCTTGAGATTACCGAGTGTGAAATCATCTCGCACCTGGATCAGGCGCGGCAAGTGCTGGAATCCATCAAGGAAATGGGCGTGCAGATCGCATTGGACGACTTCGGTGCAGGTTTTTCCTCGCTGGCCTATCTTAAAAACCTGCCCGTGGACTTTCTCAAGATCGACGGC
>JBGSMR010000004.1:0-3862 GCA_041740065.1 Chthoniobacterales bacterium | reverse complement strand
TTTCCTTATGTGGCAAAATTCGTTTACACCCATTCGATTCGGCACGGTATTTCCGTGTTGGTAGTTCATTATTTGCTCGGTCGTCCCGTTCTTGAGCGAGTAGACGAAGAACATGAGGCACGCTTGCCAGTCGGGCTGATTCGCGGGTGGACTGTGAAATAGGAGCAGACATTTCGCATGGGATCGCACCTCGGTTTTGGCTTTGATCAAGAATTAGACCGTTTCCGAATTTCCGGGCTTTTCCTTGCGGGGGTTTCGGTCCATTTTCACCTTCTATGAAATCTCCCATTAAAGTTGCAGTGACTGGAGCGGCCGGTCAGATCGGTTATTCTCTGCTCCCTCGCATCGCTTCAGGATCTGTCTTTGGCATGGATCAACCCGTCGAATTGAGCCTTATCGAGATCGAACCCGCATTGAAGGCCCTCAACGGCGTCGTTATGGAATTGCACGACTGCGCGTTCCCACTATTGAAATCTGTGACCCCGACGGCGGATCTGAACGAGGGTTTCCGCGGTGTCAACTGGGCACTGCTCGTTGGCAGCGTGCCACGCAAAGCCGGAATGGAACGCAAGGATCTGCTCGGGATCAACGGCAAGATCTTCGTGGGCCAAGGCCAAGCAATCGCCGCCCATGCCGCACCTGACATCCGTGTGGTCGTGGTTGGCAATCCTTGCAACACCAACTGCCTGATCGCGATGAACAGCGCCAAAGAGGTTCCCTCAGATCGATGGTTCGCAATGACACGTCTCGACGAAAATCGTGCCAAAACACAGCTCGCCATGAAAGCTGGCACGCATTGGAGCGAGGTGGATCGCGTCACGATCTGGGGCAACCACTCCAGCACGCTCTATCCCGACTTCTATAATGCCCGCATCGGCGGAAAACCGGCCACCGATGTGATCTCCGACAGCTCTTGGCTGGAAGGCGAATTCATTAAGACGGTGCAGCAACGGGGCGCAGCGATCATCGCCGCGCGTGGTCTTTCCTCCGCAAAATCGGCCGCTCATGCTGCTATCGAAACGGTTCAGTCGATCATCACTCCGACTCCAGGAGACGATTGGCACAGCGTAGCCATCCCGTCGGACGGCAGTTACGGCATCGCCCCAGGCATTATCTGCTCGTATCCTGTGCGCTCCGATGGATCGAAATTGGAAATCGTGCATGGCGTGCCGGTGAATGCATTCAGTCAGACAAAAATCGATGAAACTGTGTTGGAGCTCTGTCAGGAGCGTGAGATGGTTTCCGAGCTACTCGGCTGAGCAGCTCCTGTTTTAAAATCGTAAATCGGTGCGGCGGCCATCAACCCGTCGCACCCCTCTCTCGCCCGGCTCTATGCAATCCCCAATCACCTCAGGCGAAACAACTGTATCGGCACCGGCATTTCGCATCGCAGCAATCCTCGGTGCCCTTGTGGTCGCTCTCGGTGCCTTTGGTGCGCACGGACTCAAAGACACATTCGAAACTTTCGGCACGGCTGCGATCTGGCAGACCGGCGTTTTCTATCATGCCATCCACGCGGTCGCCCTGCTTGCCCTGGCGGCATCCGGTCGGGCAGGACGGTTGGTCACCGGGCTTTGGCTCGCGGGGGTGATTATTTTTTCCGGCAGCCTTTACGTGATGGCAGTCACGAACATGCGGTGGCTGGGGATGATCACGCCTATTGGCGGACTCGCGCTTATCGGCGGATGGGTGGCGCTGATTTTTTCGCGGCGATGATTGCTGTTGTAGAGTCGATTCGCATCCCCACGCGGGGAAAAGGGACCTACGAGATTACCGAGGCTGTGGCGGGGATCGTTTCGCAAAGTAGCGTGAAAACCGGGACAGTGACTGTCTTCTTGCGGCACACCAGCGCGAGCTTGGTCATTTACGAAAACGCCGACTCGAGTGCCCGTCAGGATTTGCATGCCTGGTTCGAGCGATTAGTTCCCGAGGATATGCCGGGCATGGTGCACACCATGGAAGGCCCCGACGACACATCGAGTCATCTACGCATGGCCCTCACCCGGACCAGCGAAACAATCCCCATCTCGCGGGCCGAAATGACGCTGGGTACGTGGCAGGGGATATTCGTTTTCGAGCACCGCCGGGCCGCCCATTTACGCACAGTCGATGTCGCTGTCACAGGGATCTGATCACCCGGCAACTGCGAATTTTTCTCGCATTGGCCGCGTGGGAGAAGGATCGTGCATGAATTCATGAAGCGTATTTTTTTCCTTATCGTGAGTGCGGTTCTCACGCTTGTGTCGGGCGTGCGAGCCGATTGGAGTGTGGTGTCATCCACTGCTACGGACTCATTGCCGGCGGGTGCCCATTTTGTCGAGAGCGAGGTAGAGAAGAAAGGAGCGACAGTGCGACTGCATGGCGTGCGACTCGATGATCGGAAGGTGCATTTTGTCGTCGTGGATAATCCGGTCGATGGCAGTGAACGCCTTGGAGATTCGATGCAATCGGGTGGATTTTTCGCAGGAGTGAATGGGGGCTATTTTCATCCGGATTTCACGCCAGTGGGCTTGGAGATCTCCGATGGCAGGGAAGTGCATCCATTTGAGCGAGCGAAGTTGCTGAGCGGCGTCTTTGTGGTGACTGGTGGGCGGCCAAAGCTGGAGCGATCCAGCGAGTTTCAGTCCTCGTCAAAAGTGACTCAGGCTTTGCAAGCAGGGCCATTTTTAGTTTCGAATGGCGAAGTGCCGGCCGGACTCAACGACACGCGGCGCGCGCGGCGCACGGTAATTGCGACCGACGGGAAGTCGGGATGGGTGATGGTACTATTGAGTCCTGTGACATTGGCTGGCGCCGCCGAGATCCTGAGCACGCCGGGTGTGATCGAGGGATTTCGTGTCGTGCGGGCGCTCAATCTCGATGGCGGATCCTCCTCCGCACTGTGGGCTGCAACTGGTTCCAAACCGTTTTACTTCCGAGAGTATGGCGGTGTGCGCAATTATATTGGCGTTCGCGCACGCTGATTTCTTTTCCGTTTTGGACTGGATTGCCAGCTCCTCAAGTGGCATAATTTAAATCATGCAGATTCACCTGAGTCCCCGCCACCTTGTTTTAACCGCAGCAATCCATTCTTTTGTCGCTGCAAAAGTAGAGCATCTAGAAACCATCACATCCGAAATCATCGGGGCGCATGTGGTGCTCGTTCACGATGATACGAAAGTTAAGAAATATCTTGTTAAGGTCCATCTCGCCGTACCCGGTCCGGACGTTCATGCTCAGGATTCCGAGACGGACTTGTATGCCGCCATCGACAAAGTTTGTGACAAGCTCGCGCGGCAACTCCGCAAGCGGAAGACGAAACGTGTGTTGAAGAAAAAGCACGAATCGCAGCTTGCGGCAGAGACGATCAAGCGCGGTTACCGTCGGCCGTAATATCAATCGAGAGACTGGATCGCACGTCGGCACTCATCCTCTGATGGGGTGCCGCCCGTGGCCTGCCGCTTATGGACGGAGAATATAAAGTTAAGCTCGACGTTTTCGAGGGCCCGCTCGATTTGCTGCTTTACCTCATCAAACGGGATGAAGTGGACATTTACGAAATTTCCATCGAGCGGATCACGAAGCAGTATCTCGAATATATCGAGGCATTCCACCTCTTGAATATTGACCTCGCCGGCGAGTTTATCGTCATGGCTGCAAACCTCCTCTATATCAAGAGTCGGACATTGCTCCCTGTCGATCAGCAGATGGCCGAGGAAGACGCTGACGAGGATGACCCGAGGTGGGAACTCATCCGCCAGCTCATCGAATATAAAAAATTCAAAGAAGCTGCCGGACGCTTGCGCGATCTCGAGGCGGTGCAAGAAAACTTGTACGCGCGGGTTCCTGTTCTCCCAGAATTGCCGGTGGACGAAAACCTCCT
>JBGSMR010000003.1:0-2151 GCA_041740065.1 Chthoniobacterales bacterium | reverse complement strand
GCCGCGCGGGCTTGAGAATTTCCACTGCGGCATTGAGCACCAATCCCCAGAGCCCATCGGCGATCCAAGGCAAGCGGCTCACAAGGTCCGGCAGCGCGTCGCAATCTTCCATATCGCCGACGGCCAGATGAATATTCGCCGCCGCATATCCGGATTTTTCCAAGCGGGTTCTGGCATTCTCGAGTTTCCCAAGATCACGCGCAATCAGAATGACACGGCATCCTTCAGCGAGACATTTTTGAGCGGTAGCAAAGCCAATACCCTGGCTGCCTCCGGTGATTAGGACAGTTCTTGGCAGATGTTTCATGAATTTAGATCTGGGAAAAAGCGACAATTAATCCACACTGGCCCACTCCACAAGACGGTCGGCCCGGGGAATAAAACCATGGCCTAATCGCGTCGGAGCCAGCATGCATCCCGCTTCAAACTGAACCGGATGCTCGACAAGATGATTCCACCCAAGGTCGGCAAATTCGATTCGCTCGACGCACGGCAGCGCACAAGCCGCGTGGATACCCACTTCGCAAAACGTGTTGCAGAAAATAGCGCCAAGTCCGAATTCCTCAGCCAGCGGAGCAGCGGCGAGCGCGTAGTCCACTCCATCGCGGAATCGCAATTTCCAAAGGGCTCGCGTCTCCAGCAATGGTCGCAAACGGACGGGGTCGTTGATATAGTCATGGGCGACGATTCGGAAATTTGCCTCTCCCGCGAGACGACGAAATCCCTCCAGATCATCCGGCGGAAGGGGGTCTTCGATGTAATCCAGCGGCACTCCAGCCTCCTCGTAAAGGCGCATCCGGAGCAGCGTCTCATCGGCGGTCCACGCCTTGTTCGCATCCGCCGCGAAGCCGATGGCGGGCCCGACCGCAGCCCGCACTTGTTGAAGCCGTTCGATGTCCACAGCGACGTCAGGATGACCCATCTTCAATTTCACCGCCCGAAACCCCGATCGCACTTTGTCGAGATAGAATTCCACCACCCAATCAATCGGGAGATGGAACTCACAAGCGCTTGCGTAGGCCATCACGCGATCCCGCTTTTCCGTTCCTCCAAGATAGCGGAAAAGTGGCAACCCGGCCCCTTGCGCAGCTAAGTCCCAAAGCGCGAAACGAATCGCGTTAGCCAAGTAATCGTCCTGATGCCACGGGGCGTTCCGGCGATGGACAGCGGAAAATGCAGACTCTCCAAAAAGGGAGGGTGCGAACTCATGGTCAAATCGTTTTTGAATAACTTCGCGCGATGGCATCGAACAGTTCCACGAAGCAGATTTTCCAAAATGACCACCCCAGGATTTCTCTCCGAAGCCCCACCCTATCAACCCGTCCGCAGTCTCAAGGCGAATCACACACACGTTATAGTGCTCGTACCAGCACATATTGTCGCCTATCCGTCGCCCGATGGGCAACCGCAGTTTCAGAATTTCAGCTCGGTCGATTTTTGCAGTCACAGATTAGATTGTTCCTCTTCGTGAACCGATTCTTAAGCTCCCGTCTAAAACATTCAAGGTCACAGTCATGAAGAAATCTTCGCACGATCGCACGACTAAGCACGGGACGGTGGGGAATGCATGAATTGGTGTTCCGTTGGGATCAATTGAGACGCAACCCGATTGCCAGCCGGGTCTCGCACCTCCACGGGTACTTCATCGGGGCGACCAGCGTATTCGTGGAGCGGACGATCGGCCAACGACGCTTCCATCTCGAGCGGTCCCGTTACGCGTGAGCGCGCGGATTGAAAACCAGAAATGGCACTGCACACGGTCGATCACCCGGAGGTGATGGCACTTGAACGTGTATCTGTTCTGCGACACCGAGAAGAGCCGTGCGCTCCGGCTTTGGGGACTTGCGATTGAATTTCGCCCATTTGCTGAAGCTGTTCTTCAAATGTTCGCTCGATAAAAGTTCCTGCTATAATGTCATGAAAGGAATTAAAAAGCACCCGTTTCCGCAAATCCTCCAGAGTCGCGACGGGAAGTCTCGACGCTTCCAGGTGTTGTACGGCGGCCTCTGCCGTTTGCCAGTTGGTCGTGATGCGAAACGCATCCGAATAAACTCCGAGCAGGCAAAAATTGAGTTCCCCGTGAATCACCGGAAAATCGATATCCTGGTCCCCGGGCTCTGCTTTGACCGCAGCAAAATAGCGACCCTAGCC
>JBGSMR010000450.1:0-3624 GCA_041740065.1 Chthoniobacterales bacterium | reverse complement strand
CGATTACGCAGCCAAATTCCCGGAAATGGGGTCGCATCTTGACATTTGACATTCATGCTCCGAGCTGAAGGGGTCAGGCATGGATTATTGACATTAGATCAAGTTGAGATTCCTTTGAGGTCAGCCCGCTTGGATTCATAAGACGTGTTGTAGGCAAGCGCCCGGGGATCGGGCTTCACGCCGCGGAGCGAGCAAAAGGCCAGATAGGCGTCGGGCCACCAATTTCGGTGCTGGGTGAGCCCATCGTCTTTCCATTTTTTCCAGCCGACGAGCACCCGGGTCCAGCATTCGTCTCCGTATTCGACGGCCGCTTGAGGGGAGCCCATTCCCTTCACGTACCAGTCACGACCAATCCGGGCATGGAGGACCTCGTCAGCCCAGTCAAAGTCTTGAAACGTCACGGCCAGCGGATCATCGCCGCGTTTGCTTACTTCCCACTCGTGACGTTTACCGGTCCGTGGCATCAGCCCTTGTTCGATGTAGTAGAGCACGGCATGGCGTTCCTGAGGTTTGAGTTGGAGATTCAGGCTTCGTGACCATGTTGAGTTAATCATGACTAGATTCGGCCAATCGAGCCCGAGAGAGGCAAATCCAACTTCTCCCATCATCGCATGGCGAGCCTCATCCCACAATTGCCGGGTCATGTCCCGCGAGTAGCCCCAGGGCTTGCCTTTGGTCTCGGTGATGATGCTCGCCATCATTTCCGGGACGTCGATTTCGCGGAGACGCTTGTAATACATCATGAGCACCTTGGCATCGTCAGGCATGGCGTCGTCATAAAGAAACTCCTCACCGTTGACGCCCATATTGTAAGGATCGGGAAAGCGATCGTCCCGGCGGGGCTCACCGTCGAAAACAAAAGGTTTCGAGGAATAATATCGGGTGGGCTCCGACGCACCTTCTGTCACACTCATGCCCGAGCTCCCGTCAAGTCCACCAGCCTGGGCCACACAGACGTCGAGCAGCGTGAGCCACTGCTCGGATGCTGCGAGATCCTCGGACGAGACCAGACAGGCGACAACTTTATCGCCATAAGCACAAATATCGTTGATGTCTAAAAGGGCCAATCGACAGAGCCGCCGCGACGGTGCATCCGCGAGCGGATGCGTCTCCTCGACGTAACGGCTAAGACTCGCACGAAGCAATGGAAACGCTCGGTCATAGAGACCCAAGACCAAATCCACGGTAGACGGAGCGCTGAGGATCTCGTCAAAGAAGACCCCAAGTGCTGCATGCGGGGTCTTTTCGAGACCCAGAGGAGGCTCACGCATTTCCCCCACCCTCGTGCGAAATCCCGTGTCATTCTCCGCGCACAGGTGCGCGTGATAACTGAATGCCATTTTTAATTCGTAGATAGGTTCTGCTGTGAGTCGACCAATGAGGATCTCGTGCAACCGCCACAGTGAATAGTGAAACCGCTTGAGCCGGCCCACGGCAGTTTCAACCGAAAGACCCGGCCGGGCGGCGGTTTCAAAATCGGCAAGGCCGACCAAGGGCGGAAGTCCACGATGCGTTGAAGGAGATGAGATCATATTTTAAAACAGATAAACTACAGGACCGCCCGCTCGGTGCTCCGCCGGATAAGGCAAAAATTGGTATTTTGATGATGTTTTCATCAGGTACTGATACTTTAAGCAGATGAAGCCCGCCTTGGAAGCACCTCGTTCCGTCAGCAGCGAGCAGTCTATCTCCGCTTACCGTCGGAGAGAAAAATGTTTTCTTTGGAACTGGCACTATCACCCCGAAATCGAATTAACACGGATTAGCGGTGGGACAGGAACCCGGCTGGTGGGGGACCACTCCGAACCATACACGGTCGGAGATTTGATCCTAGTCGGCCCGAATTTACCGCACACGTGGTTTTCAGACGAAAGCAGTTCTACAATGAACGATGCTGTAGTCATTCAATTCCGTCCAGAGACCATTCCTCCCGGTTTGCGCGCGTTGCCCGAAGGTGCCGCGATTTCTGCGCTGCTTGATCGAGCTGCACGCGGACTTGCCTTCTCCCCGGAGACGAGCGAGCGACTCGGCCCTGCAATCGGATCGCTTGCACAGAGGTCCGGCATGAATCGATGGCTCGAACTGGTGCGGGTTTTGAATCAGCTCGCATGGTCTGACGCGCGGGCGTTGGCTTCTCCAGCGTATTGGCACGGCCGCTCTGTCCGACTTTCCACACGCGCAGAAGCGATGACCTCATATATTGTCGACCATCACGAGGACGAATTGCTCCTACCGGATCTCGCGCGCCGGTTCGGGTTGAGTTCAGGTGCGTTTTCCCGATTCTTCCGCCGCACCACGGGGACGACGTTCGAGATTTACCGCAGCCGCGTCAGGATTGATGCAGCGTGCCGCCTGCTCGTGGAGAGCGACCAACCCATCACGGAAATCGCCTTTGCAAGTGGATTTCGAAATTTGGCGAGTTTCAACCGGCGCTTTCGTGTCGAGCGAAAGATGACCCCTAGCGCTTATCGCAGACTCCACGAACCCAGCTTCCGCTAAGGCCGCCCCTTCAGCGTGGCTTCCTCGGTATTCACTGCTAAACAGTCGACAATATCCTTCTCCCGCTCTTTTGGCGTGACGACGAGATTCTCGATGCGCCCATTGCGGATTGATGCTGCGACCGTCGTTTGACGCGGGGCGTGAAGTTTAAAATCAACTTCCCAGCCCTCGGGCCACGCAGGAGCGAGCAGGATCTTATCTCCGTCCGACTGCAGCAGCATATGCTGAATCGTATTTATGAGATTTGATCCGTGATCCTGATCCGGCACCCAGTCGTAATTCGGTCCCCACATGATAGGAAATCGGAAGTTCACATTCTTGTTCTTCAGATTGATTTCTAGGATCTTTGCGCATTCGTCAGCCATCCCAAGGCAGGCAGCCTGCATGCCGGACTGATGCCAGCCGAAATATTCCTTAGAGATCCGCGCCTGATAGGTGTCGCGCGCCATCTCTAGGCCGGGCCGGCCCAAGCCATAAACTCGGTAAGGATAGACAGGATACAGCTCAGGGTTTTCGAAATTGCTCCGATTGGAGCGCACTTCTTCAGCAAAACCGATTACCTGTTTCCCATCTACCTCACGAAAAGGAATTGGCGGAACCGCCTTTGCCATGGCTTCAGCGAGTATTCGCAGAGATTCCGGGATCAATCCTTTGGGCAGGGCGAGCAGGCGGGTGGTGATTTGTGCGATTCCTGCCACATCTGGAGTAGGATTCAATGTGTCCGCCCACGTCTCAAGCGATTGGGCGGGGGTGATCAGCAGTAATCCATCGGCGTCCCGATCGAAGCGGGTTGCGTAATATTTGAGGTAGGCTTCTGCCATTGGAGCAATCCGCTCGCGCAAGAATTCCTCGTCTCCCGTATGATCGTAAAAGTCGAGCATCATGAACGTCAGTTCAAGCCCCGGCTGCCAGTAGTAGCGCATAACGCCATTCTTGAGTTCGCCGACTTCGAGTTCGGGAGAGCGCTCATAACCATAGTCGCCGTTGGACATCATGCCCCAGAAGCTGGCGGTCTCGCCCATAAACGCTCCCTCGCAGCCGAACCACGCCTTGGTGCGGGCGATCTCTGTCGGCAGACGATCGAAATACATTTCGAAGAGCGGTCGCATCATTTCGAAATCTCCT
>JBGSMR010000429.1:0-6175 GCA_041740065.1 Chthoniobacterales bacterium | reverse complement strand
CGCTATACGTGGATAGGTTTCGTTGGGCTATTTGTGTCGGTGATCGGATTTGGATTTAGTGTACACAACGCTTCCCGCCCGGTGTTAGACGGCCTCTCTCGGACCGGGATGCGTGATCCTGAGATCGCACGGGGAATGATTTACAACTCACTAATCGCACCCCTACCCGTGGTAACTGGAGCATTTACTGTGATTTTTCTTTGCATGTTCGCATATTCCGGCGGGTTGTTTTTAGTTCGTTCCATCGCGCTCCTTGGGAAAAAGTGATGCTACCCGCAGAAGCAGCTCTAGCAGTTCCCGAGCTCTTGGCACCCGCAGGCGACTGGTCCTGCCTCAAAGCGGCAGTCGCAAGTGGAGCAGACGCGGTCTATTTCGGGCTTCCGAAATTCAACGCCCGGATGCGGGCAGACAACTTCTCCGAGGATCAGCTTCCTGAGGTGGTTCGCTACCTTCACAAGCATGGAGTTAAGGCCTACGTCACGCTGAACGTGCTGATTTTTTCTGATGAACTCCCGGATGCAGTTCAGCAGCTGAAACTCCTCGAGTCAGCGGGTGTAGACGCTGTGATTGTTCAAGACGCTGGAGTTGCCTGGCTTGCCCGCGAGTTGGCTCCCGCACTTCGCGTCCATGCTTCAACACAAATGACCGTAACCTCACCCGAGGGAGCGGCCTTCGCCGAGAGCCTGGGTGTCTCGCAAATCGTATTGGCCCGTGAGCTATCGATTCACGAGATCGGGAAATTCCGCGAGGTTGGCGTGCCGCTCGAGGTTTTTGTTCACGGCGCTCTGTGCGTCGCGTATTCAGGCCAGTGCCTAACGAGCGAGTCCCTCGGTCAGCGCAGCGCCAATCGGGGAGAGTGCGCGCAAGCCTGCAGGATGCCTTACGAATTAGTCGTGGATGGCGAGACGGTCGACCTTGGAGAGAAGCGCTACCTGTTGTCTCCCCAAGACTTGGCGGCAGTTGAAGAAATCCCTGATCTTGTGAGGGCAGGAGTATTGAGCTTTAAGATCGAAGGCCGCCTCAAGTCCCCGGAATACGTGGCGGCGGTGACTGCAGTTTACCGACGGGCTCTTGATGCAGCGATTGCCGGAGAGCCGTTCGAGGCGTCACGCGAGGATTGGTACAAGCTGGAAATGACATTTTCCCGCGGCCTGTATCCCGGGTGGATGCATGGAGTGAATCATCAGGAATTGGTCGGCGCTCGCTATGGCAAAAAGCGGGGACACTTCCTCGGGCACGTGTCCCGCACAGGACCCGACTTTGTCGAGATTGCAAGTGCGGCCAAAGCGGTTGCCCCCAAAGCGGGTGATGGCGTGGTATTCGAAAATCCATCCGACACCAATGCAGAGCACGGGGGACGGATCTTCTCGGCATTGGGAAATCGCCTCACGTTTGGCCGCGGTCGCGTGAATCTCTCAGCGATTGCCGTGGGATGTGGAGTCTGGAAAACAGACGACCCAGCACTCACTAAGTCACTCAATCAGTCATTTGCGGCAGCCTCGCACACACGGAGCGAACGACGAAAACCAATGGACATCCGGTTGACAGGGAGAGCTGGAGAACCGATGCGGGCATTCTTTTCCATGCTCGGCAGTCACTTTGAAATCGATTCGATCTCGGCTCTCGATGTTGCGCACCACCGACCGCTTGAAACGATTCGCTTGCGAGAGCAATTCGGAAAACTCAAGGCCACCCCGTATGAGTTGCGGGAATTTGAGAATGCGCTAGAGGGCCCGGTAATGCTTCCTCTCAGCGCAATCAATCGGATGCGCCAAGCCGCCGTGCACTACTTCGACGAAGGTCGACAGAAAATCTCCACTCCGAATGATCCCAGCCGGTCGCTGACCGCAATTCTCACCACCATTGCCTCCAGACCGGCGTCCCCAAAAAATGCTCCATTGCTCTCTGTGCTCGTGAGGTCAGATGAGCAGGCGGATGCGGCTCTCTCCGCCGGCGCGGAATTGGTCTATCTGGATTTCGAAGATATCCGACGATATGGAGACGCGGTGCGGCGGCTCCGCACGAACGCATCTGAGACAAAACTTTTTTTGGCGACACCGAGGATTCAAAAAGCGGGCGAACAGGGATTTTTTAAACTCATCGAGCGAGCAGAACCGGATGGCGTGCTGATCCGCAACCTCGGTGCCCTCGCATTCTTCGGAAACTCATCGATGGAATGCGTAGGCGATTTTTCACTTAACGTTGCAAATCCCATTTCGGCAGCCGTATTCAAGGATGCAAAACTCGATCGTGTGACTGCATCATACGATCTCACTGGAGGGCAGGTCCTCGCTCTAGCCAAGTCCTTACCGAACGGATGGCTCGAGATCACCATCCATCAACACATGCCAATGTTTCATATGGAGCACTGCGTGTTTGCCGCATTCATGTCTGACGGCAAAGACTTCACGGACTGTGGTCGCCCTTGCGAAAAACATCAGGTCCACCTGCGTGATCGCGTGGGGATCGAACACCCGCTTCGCGCCGACGTCGGTTGTCGCAATACGCTGTTCAACGCATCCGCACAGACGGGCGGGAAATTCTTCCCTCAGTTCTTTGAAGCGGGCATTCGCCACTTCCGAGTCGAACTACTCGAAGAAAATGCGGAGGAAACCGCACGAGTTGTCAGCGCGTATCACAGCCTACTGGCCGGAGAACGCGCCGGGGATGCGCTCTGGCGTGACCTTAAAGCAGTGCCTCAACTCGGAGTTACGCAAGGGATGCTTTAGGAGCAGTCCGATCGTTTTCCGTCTCATTCAAAGCAATCGAATTTGGTGCGATCAGCATGTAGATCGACGGGAGGATAAATAGCGTGAAGACCGTGCCAATGCTCATGCCTAAAACCAGCACCAACCCGATCGAGTTCCGAGCCTCGGCACCAGGTCCCGTCACGAAAATCAACATCAAGTGACCGAAAACTGTCGCCGCGGTTGTCATCAGAATCGGTCGAAGACGAAGCCGCGACGATTCGCGGATCGCGTCCAGCTTTGTCATCCCCTGACGCCGCAGCACATTGGCAAACTCGACGATAAGGATCCCATGCTTAGCGATCAATCCGACCAGGGTAACCAGCCCCACTTGTGAGTAGATATTCAACGTTGTCGTCCAGCCTTCAGTGGCTGCAAACGACCATCCGGGTGGGCCGGACGCCTTGAGCACGGTAAATATGAGCGCACCAAACATCGCCAAAGGAACCGATCCCAGAAGGATAATAAATGGATCCCTAAACGAATTAAACTGGGCGGCAAGCACGAGGTAAATCAAGACGACCGCAAGACCGAAGGCAGGCAAGAACTTCCCGGCCTCTTCTTTGAGCTGACGGGACTGCCCACCAAAATCATACCGCACTCCCTTGGGAAGGACTTCGGCAGCCGCGGCCTCCAGCGCAGCCAACCCACTGCTCAGTGATTGAGGTGCAACGCCTTGAATTTTCACAGCATTTAACTGGCTGAAACGATTCAAACTCCGAGGTTCGACGCTCCGCTCAATCTCTGCGACGGCACTGAGCGGCAGCAGTTTATCTTCTGGACCTCGAATATGAATCAGATCTAGTTGCTCTGGAGTCAATCGCTGGTTTCTAACGATCTGAGGGATCACCTTGTAGCTGCGACCATCCAGATTGAAGCGATTGACGAAATTCCCGCCGAGCATAATCCCGAGATCGCCGCCGATGCTACGCAGATCAAGCCCGAGACTAGCAATCTTATCGCGATCCAAGCGCACCCGTTCCCTCGCCTGATCGATTTTTACGTCGGTTTCCAAAAATGCGAATTGGCCCGATGGCAGTGCTTTGTTGATCACGTCTTGCGCCAGCGTGAGTAGTTCCTCCGTTTCTTGAGTTCCAAGGATCACGAATTCGACAGGAAATGTGCCTGCGGAGGGCAGCGGATCTGGAAGAAACGCCGGGTGCTGAACACCCGTGAGTGCGCCAAGACCCATGGTGATTTCTGGTTCAATCTCAAACACAGATCGGTCCCGCTCCGACCATGGTTTCAAGAGGAGACCGCCAAACCCGAAGCCTGGCTCGGTGATTTGGAACGACTGCTGCATTTCTGGCACGGCAGCGAAGACTTCCGCTGCTCGCTCTGTGTAATACACCACCTGCTCCAAAGAGGCATTCGGCGGTGGTGAAACAACACCAAAAATAATCCCCTGATCTTCTTTGGGCGCAAGTTCCACTGGCGACATCACATAAAAAAGCACCGCGAAAATCGTGAGCACCACCCAAACGAAATAGACCAACCCACGGTTCGCCAGAGTGCCATCAAGCACCCGCCCATAGCTCTCACGCAGCCGATCAAAGTACCGCGAAATCATCCCTGCAAACCCCTTGGTATCATCCCCCTTGCGGATCAGCTTCGACGCCATCATCGGCGAAAGCGTCAGTGCAACAATTCCTGAAATAAACACCGCACCAGCAAGCGTAAATGCAAACTCCCGGAACAATGCACCGGTCACACCACCTTGAAATCCAATCGGCAAATAGACTGCCGCCAGCGTGATCGACATCGCAATCACAGGCCCGATCAGCTCCCTGGCACCACGCAAGGCCGCATCAATTGCGCTCATCCCCTCATGCAAGTGCCGCTCGATATTCTCGACCACAACAATGGAGTCATCCACGACCAATCCAACCGCAAGTACAATGGCAAGCAAGGTAAGGAGGTTGATCGTGAAGCCGAAAACTTGAATCAGAAAAATTGCGCCAATCAACGACACCGGAATCGTCACCATCGGAATGAGCGCAGCCCGGAAGGAACCCAGGAACAAATAGATCACGATCACAACAATAATCACGGTTTCCACCAAAGTGGTCCGAACTTCACGTATGGCTGAATCAATATACGCCGTGCTGTCGTAGGCGATGTTGATATCCATGCCCGACGGACGTTGGGCATCGATTTCGGCAACTGCCTCTCTCACTGCCGCGACCACCTCAAGGCTGTTAGCGGTGGGCATCACCCAAATCCCCATGAACACGGCGTCTTTACCGGAAAACCGGACGCGCGCATCATAATTTTCACTACCAAGCTCGACATCTGCGATATCTTCTAAGCGGACCACCGCACCGTCCCGCTCAGCAAGCACGAGGCGTTTGAATTCCTCCACGGACTTCAAGTCCGTATTGGCAGTGAGGTTAAATTGATTGAACTGACCTTTGACCTTGCCGATCGCAGCAAGATAGTTGTTGGCAATCAATGCCTCACGAATGTCACTCGGCGCCAAGTTAAGCGCCGCCATCCGGTCCGCCTTCAACCACACTCTCAGCGCGTACGTTTGACCACCAAGAATATCCGCACGCTGCACCCCAGAAATGGATGACAAGCGCGGCTGCACCACACGCAGCAGGTAATCATTGACCTGATTGGGAGTCAGGATATCAGAATTGAAACTCAGATACATCGCCGCAACCTGTGCGTCAGCTGGCTCGATGTTCAGAACGGGAACCTCAGCCTCCGGAGGCAGATCACTGCGCACCTGATCCACTTTCGAACTAATATCCGCGAGCGCTTTGACCGGATCGTAGTTTAACTTCAGCACGACCTGAATCGCCGACAACCCCTGCCCACTCACGGACGAGATATAGTCAATACCGTCCGCCGAGGCTACGACACGCTCAATTGGCGTCGTGATAAATCCACGCACCAGTTCCGCATCCGCGCCGACGTAGACGGTATTGATTGTGATTGTTGCCCGCTCCAGTTTGGGATACTGGCGAACGCTGAGTGACGACATCGACTGAAGACCAGCGATTATGATCACGAAACTCACAACCAGCGCGAGAACCGGGCGCTTGATGAATATGTCAGTAAAGTTCATCGGGAAAACGGCTTGCCAACCT
Organism: Chthoniobacterales bacterium; assembly: GCA_041740065.1. Taxonomy (GTDB): domain Bacteria; phylum Verrucomicrobiota; class Verrucomicrobiia; order Chthoniobacterales; family JAATET01; genus JBDNGG01. The sequence continues at coordinate 333 of JBGSMR010000429.1, read as the reverse complement.
TCATGCAGCGTTGCGCTATGAGTTATTCACGTCTGGCGCAAGACCAGGCTCCGGCTGCATCGAGTCGTCCATCGTGACGGCAGCGCCATTAGTTAATTTAAAAGCACCAGCACTTACGACGCGATCTCCTGGATTCAGTCCCTTCACAACCGCAACAAAATCACCACGCTGAGGTCCAAGACGGACAAACTGCTGCCGAACAACCGTGGTGCCATCCTTTTCCTCAACGACAAAAACCGAGTCACCAAAGGCAGCCGCAATCACCGCCGATGAGGGAATCGAGATTACGTCCTGCTCCTCTGGCATAATCACGTCCACACCTACAAACTGTCC
>JBGSMR010000368.1:0-2835 GCA_041740065.1 Chthoniobacterales bacterium | reverse complement strand
GGACGAATGTCGATCCGCAGCTGGCTGGCTTTGCGTTCCGGCAATGTGCCTGCCGCCGGTTCCAAAATGACCGGAGTCAGAACCACATCGGCGCGGAAAACCGCATTGGCTGCCCCCTGAGCGACTGGCTCTCCATCGGTTGAATAGTAAACCGTATTTGTCGTCGCCGCCGCAGGGATCAGCGGGAGTTGGATCGGGTTGGGCAGCGTGACAAGCATTCCCGCCATCGGAGTTGCCGTGCTGGTGGAAGTGGCATCACCCACAGGGTCGGGCAAAAGGTCGCTGGTGATCTGGCGGGCGATCTGCGCGGCGCGGGATTCCATCCAGGAATCCTTGGAGGAATTCATCACCGTGCCAAGCAAGCCAAGAATCACGACAATACAAAAGGCAAAGAGACCCAAGGCCAAGACGACCTCAATGAGGGAGAATGCTCCTGATCGGGCAATGGGACTCCTTGCTTGCATGGTCAATCTTTGAGCGAAGCGGATTCGTCAGCGGATCTTTGTTCCACCGAGGGAGACGCGGGAGCGGGAGTCTCGACGGGAGCGTCCGGCTCATCGGCCACAGTGGATCGGAGGAGCACCTTGCCCCGGCGCGTCCATTCGTCGGCCAGCCGCTGGACCTTTTCGCCATGCTGCCTGAGCACCTGGACCATGCGAGTGCGGTCCGGCGGTGGGAGGAAGACGACGATTACAAAAGACGCACCGCTCTCGTCCTCGACGAACGGAATGGCACTCACCTCGAAGGAGGGGACGCGCCCTCTTCCAATGGGTTGAGTTGGCATGATGCGGTCGGTTTGCACCTGCCCGGAGCGAAAGGTTTGCTGCACCATTCGATGGAGACTGTTGTCCCCGAGAGCGTCAGTGATGGTGCGTTTGAGCGGGCTTTGCTGGAGTTGGTAAATATTGAAAAGCTCCGAGTTGACCACGGTGATTTCCAGTTTGCTGTTCACGACCATCACGCCTTCCAAGAGACTTCCCAACATGCAGTCCTGCATGTGTTGAAAATTCGAGAATTGTTCCTCAAGGGCTTGAATGCGCTGGCGCATATCCTCCATTTTTTGAGAAACGCTTCTCGCCTCGTAGTGCGAGGCGCGGAGCCAGAACCGCCAGCCGACATCCGGCTTTTCAGGGATTGATTCTCCGTTAGCGAGGCGCGCAAACCAATTTTTCACAATGCGTGCAGATTTAAGCCCGGCAAGGTGAAACGTGATGGCGACGGTGGCTGCAAGGAGCAGGACAGCAATGAGGAATGATTCCATAGTCAGGTTGATGATGAGTTGAATGAGAAGATAGGGAGGTCACGGGGTGTTATTACGGTAGAATCGGAGATTGGCGGCGACGAGGAGAACCGTGCTAAGAACCACGGTGCAAACACTCATCGCCATGGCTTGAGCGAAGTCCCCTTGCTCGAATTGGGAAAAGATAAAGCTGCCAACCGTCTGAGCCCCCGGAGGCAGCAGCATGATCGATGCCACCCAGTCCCGCAAGCACATGACAAAAATGGCGATCCACGCAACAAAAAGGCTGGGAAAGAGCATCGGAAAAACGATGCGCGATAGAATGGAAAGGCGCGGGGCGCGGAGGCAGGCCGCCGCCTGTTCCAATCGGGGCGCCAGTTGCCGCATTCCGGCATCGGCGAAACGCAGGGCGACGGCCTGATAGATCGCCACGTAGGCCAGAAACAAAATAGCCAGCGTGCCGTAGATGCGCACCGGCACCCAGGGCGCGTTCCAGGCCAGGATGAATCCCACCGCGATCACAAGATTTGGCAACACGCGGGGCAGCATACTCAAATGGTCGAGCAGGGAAACTCCGCGTCCCTTGTAGCGGGCGAGCGCATAGGCGGTGATGCCACCGAGGGCAGCGCAGGAGGTGGCCGCCGCCGCGCTGAGTCCCGCGCTGGTGCTGAGGGCCTGCAATCCGCCGGAGCCCCATGCCAGAATCGCCTGATAGTGTTGTAGGGTGAAGACCGGGTTTCCGCCCTGCCAGCGTTCAATGAGGCTCATCAGACAGACGGTCGCGTTGGGCAGAAACGAACTGAAAAGGAAGAGAATCCCGAAGAATGCGAGCGCGAGGCTCAATTCGAGGCCATTGAGCTTGGTCAGCCTGCCAGCCGGAATGCGTCCATTGGCGATGACGCGGATGCCGATGTAAATTCGGGCCACTGTCACCAGCACGACCGCCGCCACGGCGAGGATGGAGGAAATTGCGGCGGCACGCGGCACATCAGCGGGCCAGGTGGTCAACATTTCGTAAATGACGGCGGGCAAAAGCACCAAGTCCGAACGCGGTCCAAGGATGGCGGCAATGCCGAAATTGGAAAGGGTGTCGATGAAGACCAGCACGCCGCTATTGACCAATGCGGGAACCAGCAATGGCAGCGTGATTCGCCGGAAGATGGCGGTGGGCGGAGCGCCGAGACAGCGGGCGGCATCCTCCAGCCGGGTGGAGACATTCTGCAAGGACGCTTCGACCAGCAAGGCCACGGTGCCGAAGCTGGTCAGGCCCATGATGAAGACCACCCCTCCCATGCCGAAAAAGGCACCCCGGATGCTCTCCGGCAAAGGCCCGACAAAAGTGTCCATCAAACCGTTGTCGTTCAGAAGCAGCACGTAGGCCAGCGCCAGCAGATACGGCGGCGACATGACCGGGAGCAGGAGACTCACCCGAAGGAGCGACTTGCCGGGAAGATTGGTTCTGGCCATGAGCCAGCCTGCGGGCAGGCCCAGCGCCCAGGCGAAAAGTGTCGTGAGGGCTGCGCAACTGAGCGAATTATTCCACATCCGCCAGAGCCCGTCCGTCGTCCAGATATCGCGGTAGGGCTGAAATGCCC